>JALSPN010000158.1 GCA_026985945.1 Thermodesulfobacteriales bacterium | reverse complement strand
CTCAAGCCCCCTTCTTGACGATGTCTCCATTGCCGGGGCCAGAGGGGTGCTTTTAAACATTACGGCCTCTCCCGAGACCCTCACCATGGAAGAGACGGAATACATCTCCGAGCTGGTTTCCAAAGAGGCCCACGAAGAGGCCTCGATTTACTGGGGAGTAGTCTTTGACGAAGAAGCCGGAGAGGAACTTCGGGTAACGGTGGTGGCCACCGGAATCGGTATCCCGCAGGAAGAGGTAACACCAGAGAGCCTCACCGATGCCGCTGGCCTTGAAAAGGTCACGGAGCTTAAGACCGAAAGACCTCGCCCTGAAAAACCGGAGCCCGAAATACCACCTCGTATTACTACCTTCCGCCGCAAAAGACCGCGCGTACTTGACCGGGTGCCCACTGAAGAGGAGCTTGAGGTGCCAGCCTTTTTACGGCGGAAGGCCGACTAATGAGTCTTCTGGGGGAAGGGTATTACCCGGGCCTGGCGGGATTTGACCTTAACCTTGACCGAGCCTTTCCCTTCCTGGGCTTTTACTAGAAGATCGCGTAAGGTCTTCATCGCTTCAAGAAACCCCCCTTCCCCGTAAACCATTTCCATCAGCATATCGTAGAGCCTGATACAGGCCCCGAGAGGGGTCCTGGCCCGTTCTCTTTCCCGATCGATCCGCCATTGTAGACATTCAAGGCGTTTACGGTTCTCAGGAGCAGCCTGAGAGATGGCTTGAGAAATGAGCTCTTTTCGTCTTTCTTCAAAAAGGGCCGGGTCTTTTCTGGCCAGGGCAGCCATTTCCTCAAACCACTCTTCAAAAGACATCTCTCTTTCAGACATCTTTTACTCCTTTTAAAAAGGCTTAATCTTTCTTTCCCTGGGGATTTCTTTTTTAATCGGGACTCCTTTTTCGCCATAAAGGACTGTTTTTAACCATTTAAAGCCAAACTGAAGGAGGGCCAGGTCATCTTCTTTTATTTTTTCTTGGGTTTCTTTGTCCACCTCATAGATTTGAAGGAAACGACTTTCAAAAATGAAGCGCCTGAAACGCTCCGGATTGGTGCTTACCATAAAGAAGAGCTCAAGACTCTTTTGAGGGACCTCTATAGGACCAAGAGATTCCTTTTTCATAATGATTTCAGCCCACTCAAGCACCGGTTCTTCAGATTCTGGAATACCTTGGGAGCGTCGGTATTCTTCCACCGTGATCTCCGGACCGGTGTCAAGCCCCTGACAAAATCCTTCTTTAACCAGATAATAAAAGTCTTCGTTTCGCCCTTCATCCCGGTTACGAAAAATGCCAAGCCCCAGGGGATAATAACGACAGGCCAGGGGCCGATCTTCATAAACCTGACAGCCTTCCTCTGAGATGAAAGGGCAGGTCTTGTTTTCGTCATCCCGCATCTTGAGCCGGGCTACAGGAAGCTTTGATTTGGGCAGGATAAAGGGCTCTGTGTAAAGGAGAAGAAACTGATCGGTAGTGAGTTTAAGCCGGTTTCTTAAGCGTAAAATATCGTAAGGTGTAAGAGGAAGATAGAGTTCCGAACAGCACAATTTAAAACAAGGGATGCCAGGGCCACACTGGAAGCGGATCTTGGTGTGAGGTTCAAGCTTTATGGGAACGATGATACGGTCGGTCCCCCTCAGTTCGGTAATGGCTTCACCCATAAATTCCCCCTCGTCTCTTTTAGAAGGTTATACTATTCCATAAGCCCTCAAAGGGCAAATTTAAATGGGGTTTCCCATTTTTTCTGCCTTTAAGAAATCTTTAACTTATTTCTTTTTGGCATTTGAATAATCAAAATATCAAAAAGATAGAAAGTTAGGGAAAAATCTTGCAGAAAAAAATCCTTTGGCTTAATTATGTTTTAACAAACCAAAAACTTTAGAGGGGGGATTTTATGGACAAAAAGAAATGGTTGTTTGGTAGTTTGAGTTTGCTGGTTTTTATAATTTTTATGGCCGGGCCTCTCTGGGCCGAAGAGGCCTGTATTACCTGTCATAAAAAGGTCAGCCCGGGGCAGGTCAAGGATTGGAGTACCAGCAAACACGCTGAAAACGATGTGACCTGTTCGGTCTGTCACGGGACTGATCACCAGAGTGCCAAAGATGCAGACAAGGCTAAGCTTCCCGATGAACATGTCTGTGGCCAGTGTCACGAAGAACAATTTAACCAGTTTGTGCGCGGCAAACACAATTTCGGCTGGACCGCGTTGAATGCCCTTCCGGTGACGCACCTTGAGCCTGACGAACTTATGGAAGGTGGTAAAGGCTGTGGTGGTTGCCACAACATGGGAATCAAAAGCGAAGAACAGAAGAAAGAACTTCACGCCCGGGGCTATCGGTACCAGAACAATTCTTGTGATGAGTGTCACACCCGTCACGCCTTCTCCAAGAAGGAGGCCCTTGATCCGCACGCCTGCCAGCAATGCCACATGGGTTACGATCATCCCCAGTGGGAGATGTGGTCAAGCTCCAAGCACGGGACCCGTTATTTTGCGAAGCTTGCGGGGAATCTCCCTGAAGGAGCGGCTGCTCCCAAATGTCAGGATTGCCACATGCCGGATGGC
>JALSPN010000157.1 GCA_026985945.1 Thermodesulfobacteriales bacterium | reverse complement strand
TCGCCTTATGTATGAAACTTATACCCGTATCTTTTCCCGCTGTGGCCTTCGGTTCAGAGCGGTGCTTGCAGACACCGGCGCTATTGGGGGGGAGGAATCTCACGAATTTATGGTCCTGGCAGACACAGGAGAAGATATCATTGTTTCTTGCCCATCCTGTGATTACGCTGCCAATCTCGAGATGGCCGAAGCCGTGCGGGAATTTTCTTACCCCGAAGAGAAAGAAAAACCCCTTCAAAAGGTCTCCACCCCGGGAGCCAAAAAAGTGGAGGAGGTAGCGGCTTTTTTGGAAGTTTCCCCTTCCAGACTGGTAAAGACCCTTCTTTACCTCATCGATGGGAAACCCTATGCCATTCTGGTGCGAGGGGATCATGAACTCAATGAAGTCAAGTTAAGACGGGCCCTTGGGGCCGAAAAGGTGGAGATGGCAGACCCTGAAACAATAGAAAGGCTTACGGGTGCTCCGGTGGGGTTTGCCGGGCCGGTGGGTCTTTCTGAAGTGACAATCGTGGCTGATAAGGCCTTAAAAGGGCTTAAAAATTTTATTGTGGGGGCTAATGAAGCTGATGCCCATTATGTAAATGTCAATTTTCCCCGCGATTTTAAGATTGAAGCCTTTTTTGACCTGCGAAACGTGTATGAAGGGGATCTCTGCCCGCGTTGTGACACGCCGCTTGAGTTTAGCCGTGGCATAGAAGTGGGCCATATTTTCAAACTCGGCACCAAATACAGCAAGACCATGGGGGCGACCTTCTTAGACCAAAAAGGCCGGGAGCGTCCTTTTGTGATGGGATGTTACGGCATTGGAGTTTCTCGCACCATAGCAGCGGCTATCGAACAAAACCATGACGAAAACGGTATCATCTGGCCTCTGGCCCTGGCCCCTTATCACGTTGCCCTTCTTACCCTGGGAGCTGGAGACAATGAATTGCTGGGAGCCTCGGGAAAGCTTTATCAGGCTCTGTGGGGGGAAGGGGTAGAGGTCCTCTGGGATGAACGGGACGAAAGGCCCGGAGTAAAATTCAAAGACGCCGACCTCATTGGCCTGCCTTACCGGGTGGTCCTGGGCAAAAAATTTAAGAGCGAAGGAAAGGTTGAGGTAAAGGCCCGGGCAGAGAAGGAAGCCAGGTTTTTTTCTCCTGAAGAAGCCGTCAATTTTTTGGTGGACCGGGTCCGGGAGGCCCTCTCTCAAGGTGAAGAAAGAACGCATTGATAAACTCTTAGTGGAAAAAGGGCTTGTGGAAAGCAGACAAAAGGCCCAGGCCCTCCTTATGGCAGGCCAGGTCTATGTGGATGGCCAGCGGGTGGAGAAGGCCGGCATCAAAGTCTCTCCTCAGGCCTTAATAGAAATTCGTGGACGGGGGCTTCCTTTTGTTTCTCGTGGTGGGGTCAAGCTGGCCCACGCCCTTAAGAATTTCGGGCTTGAAGTTCAGGGGCTGGTTTGTGCTGATATCGGGGCCTCAACAGGTGGCTTTACCGATTGCTTGCTTCAGGCAGGAGCCAGGCGGGTCTATGCTATCGATGTGGGAAAGGGGCAACTCCACCAGAAATTGCGGGAAGATTCTCGGGTAGTGGTCATGGAAGGGGTTAATGCCCGTTACCTGCGCCCTGAAGACTTACCAGAGCCGGTGGATCTGGTAACCATTGACGTGAGTTTTATCTCCCTTACCAAAATTTTGCCTGCAGCCAGAGGAGTTTTGAAACCCGGAGGGTGGATCGTGGCCCTTATCAAGCCCCAGTTCGAAGTAGGGCCTCACCAGGTGGGCAAAAAAGGCGTGGTAAGAGACCCCCGCCTCCACCAGGAAGTGATAGAAAAAATATCCGGTTTTGCACGCGAAATAGGCTTGGAAGTGCTGAAGATTTGTGAGAGCCCTATTTTGGGGCCGGCAGGCAACCGGGAATTTTTCATTTTGCTCCGTAAAGGTTAAATTTTTCTTAAATCGTTGGCTTTGAAGAACGATAATGGTATAAAAAGCCAAATTATTTTCGAACAGAAGAAGGGGGCTTTTTATGCTGGTTAAAGAATGGATGACTGAAGATCCCATTGTGCTTGATGAGAACGCTTCCATAATGAAGGCTGTCCAGGTGATGAAAGAACACGGGATGCGCCGCATTCCAGTGGTGCGTAACGGCAAACTGGTGGGCATTGTTACCGATAGAGACGTGCGAGAGGCTACCCCCTCCAAGGCTACGGCCCTGGATGTGCATGAACTTTATTACCTGCTCTCCGAAATAAAATTAAAAGACATCATGACCCCCAATCCCATAGCTATTCATGCGGATGAGACAGTTGAATACGCCGCGGTTATCATGCTCGAAAATCGCATTTCAGGTCTGCCGGTAGTGGATGACGAAAACCACGTGGTGGGGATCATCACCCAGACCGATATTTTCAAGGTCTTAATCAACATAACAGGAATCTATTATGGCCCCTGGCAGATTGCTTTTGAGATGGGGACCCAGCCTGGGACCATTTCCGAGCTAGTGAAAAAAGTGCGGGAGATAGGCGGGCGTATTATAAGTGTTCTCACCTCTTATGAAGGGGTGGAGCCGGAAAAAAGGCGG
>JALSPN010000156.1 GCA_026985945.1 Thermodesulfobacteriales bacterium | reverse complement strand
GCGGGAGGGGTAACGGAATAGTAGATGATGTCTTTTTTTCCATCCTGGCGAGGGATCTCCTTGACGCCTACGGCGCTAAGGGGAGATTTCTCTCATTCCAGTTTTAAGATCTCCACGATGGCCTCATCACTAAGCCCGGCCTTTTTAAGCTTTTCTATGAGACGAACTTCTTCCTCTGAAAGGGCCAGGGCCTGGGTAAGCCCCCAACAGAAAAAGAGGAAGACGAGGCTAAAGATCTTTAAAGACCTTGGCCAGAGATTCGCCGGCCACATGTATTTTCCATTCGTTAAGCCAGCCATAAGGGGTTTCATAGAGTTCAAAACCTCCACGCTTCAGTTTTTCTTTGGCCTTTTCGATCAGGGAGAGGGCCTCTTCGGGAGAAGCCTTGCTCAAGGAGAGATGGTTGAAGGAGTGCAAAACGATTTTTTTGGTCTCGAATTTGCGGGCCAGCCACTTGATGTTTTTGACAAGCTTTTCCACCACTCTTTTCTCCCGTCCGGGATCCCGGGCCTCTACCTGATAAAAGACCACTACAGTGTCTTTTACTTCTTGGGTTTCGGGATTTAAGAGGGTGTTTTCTAAGACTTTTTGATGTGGCTTCCACCAGAAGGATCGCGTATAAAACATGATGATCTTCATAAGAAAATACCTTACCGCAGCTAAATTGGTTGACAACGATAAAAGATAGGATAGATTATGGGCGAACGCCGGGGTAGCTCAGTCGGTAGAGCAGCGGACTGAAAATCCGCGTGTCCCTGGTTCGATTCCGGGCCCCGGCACCTCTTGAAGACTTTCCTTAATTCCTCTCAAGGATAATTAGTCCCAAAATAGTAAGAATGATTCCTAGAAGTCGTAAGGCGGTAAGTTTTTCCTGAAAGAAAAGAAGGGCACAAAGGGCAGTTACCAGGGGGTAAGCAGCGGTGAGCGGAACCACCTTGGAGGCCTCCCCGCTTTTAAGGAGAGAAAAATAAGTGAACATGCCAAATACCCCGGCAAAAAGCCCACTTAGGGCCAAAGCCAGATAATCTCTTAACGATAGGGACGCCAAGAGAGGGGCCTTTCCGGAAACAAAAGTAGCCAGGAGAAGGATAAAAGCAGCCAGTCCTGTGCGCCAAGTGAGGGCCACGAGTGGATCCGTGGCCCTCAAGGCCGCTTTCTCAAAAAGGGGAGTGGTCCCCCAGAAAAAGAGGGTAAGAAGCCAGAGGAGAAGGACCCGTCCTTCCATCTATTGACCGGCCATCCTTTCTCGGAAGCGCTTGAGTTTTTTCTGAAGACGTGGATTGGAAAGGGCCAGAATCTCTGCCGCCAGGATGGCCGCATTTTTAGCTCCGTTTATGGCCACCGTAGCCACCGGGATTCCAGGAGGCATCTGGACGGTGGAAAGCAGGGCGTCAAGCCCTCCCAGAGTGCCAGCTGCGATAGGGATCCCGATGACAGGCAGTATGGTCTCTGAGGCTACCGCCCCGGCCAGATGTGCTGCTAGCCCTGCCCCGGCAATGATTACCTTTACCCCCTGAGAAGCCGCTTCCCTGGCAAGGCTTCTTACTCTTTCTGGGGTTCGATGGGCCGAAGCTACCTGCAGACGGTAAGGAATGCGAAATTCTTTAAAAATTTCTTCGGCCTTTTCCATCACGGGAAGGTCGGACTTACTCCCGGTTAAGGCTATTACCTCCGGGGGAAGCCGTTTCAGGGCCTTGGCCCCGATATCCCGACGGTAATGAACCCCTTCCCAGTGGATCTTTTCCACCGCCTCGTAGGCCAGGTCAATGGCCTCTGGGATATCCTTGCCAAGGGCGGTTACTCCAAGGACCCGGCCGCCATTGGTAACATATTGCCCATCTTTTTTGGCAGTTCCGGCGTGAAAGACCTTGACTCGCGGAAGTTTAGAGGCTTCTTCGAGCCCGAAAATGGGCTTTCCTTTTTCATACTTTCCGGGGTAGCCTCCGCTTGCCATCACCACGCACACAGCCGCCTGTTCGTCAATCTCAAGGGTCTTCCCGGCCAGGTTGCCAGAAAGGGCCTCCTGGATAAGGGCCGCCAGATCGCTTTTGATCCGCATCATGAGAGGCTGGCATTCAGGGTCTCCAAAGCGGCAATTAAATTCCAGGACATAGGGCTTCCCCTCAACGATCATAAGCCCCGCGTAAAGGACCCCCCGGTAAAGGATCCCTTCCCTCGCCAGGCCTTCTATTAAAGGTTGCATAATTTTTTCCATAATCTCTTGAGAGAGCTCCTCGGTTACTACGGGCGCCGGCGAATAAGCCCCCATCCCCCCGGTATTAGGCCCCCTGTCATTGTCTAAAAGGGGCTTGTGATCCTGAGAGGAGGGAAGTGGTAGCAAAGTCTTGCCGTCCGTGAGAATCATGAAGGAAGCCTCTTCTCCTACCAGACACTCTTCGATAACCACCCGGTTTCCGGCCTCACCAAAGGCCTTCTCCACCATGATTTTTTTAACAGCCTGGCGGGCCTCTTCCACGGTGTGACAAACAATGGCCCCCTTGCCAGCTGCCAGACCGTCAGCCTTGACCACAATAGGGGCCCCTCTCTTTTCTACATAAGCCAGGGCCTTTTGC
>JALSPN010000155.1 GCA_026985945.1 Thermodesulfobacteriales bacterium | reverse complement strand
CTCCGATTAATACGCCGTTTATCTTGAGCCCCTTGATAGTACCTGCCTGAATTTGATCTGAAATGCTTTCTACTACGGCCACGGCAGAAATACCGGTAATTCCAGAGAAACGGTTAATCTCGTTGGCAAGAGCCCCGGCGCCGTTATCAGGGCTGTTGTTGAACTGAAGGTTTACTGGATCGATAGTAATTTCTTGCCCGGTGGAAGCATTTTTGAGGGTGAGCTGGACTTCACCGATGGTGTTTAAGTCCATAACCGCAGTCTTGGTGGCACCAACAGCATTCGTCTCCGCGGAGCGGATGGAAAGCGAGGCCGTAACATAACTTGCTGAGCCGATCTGGAACTTCTTGTTCACGAAGGAGCCTGAAAGGAGTTTCTGGCCGTTGAACTCGGTGGTGCGGGCGATGTTGTTGAGCTCGGCAAGGAGTTTGTTGATATCGCGCTGGATGGACTTGCGGGTATCGGCGTTCTGGGTGGCGTTAGCCGCCTGGGTGACTTTCTCCTTCAGGGTGGCTAGGATGTTTCCGTATTCGATGAGTGCGCCGTCTGCTACCTTGATGAGCGAAATACCTTCATTGGCATTTCTTACAGCCTGGGCAAGTCCGGTGGCGGTCATTTTAAGGCCATCGGCAATGGCAAGGCCTGCAGCATCGTCCGCTGCCCAGTTGATCCGAAGCCCTGAAGAGAGACGCTCAAGAGACTTCTGAAGACCTTTAGAAGTTTTGTTGAGCTGGTTTTGGGCCCTTAAGGCCGCGATGTTAGTGTTGATGTTGAGAGCCATAGCCCTACCTCCTTGTAGTTTTTTTGCGGGCCTCCCTGCCCGTCTAAAAGACTTATCGAGCGGCAAGAAATGAAGCTTTAAATTTTTGGTTTATCAAAGAAGTGCCTGGAAGCGGGCCCAAATTCCCAGTCAATTCCCATCTTCCCGGACCTCCATGCGAGGGGGGAGCTCTGCACGTCCAAACCTAATCCGTCTTGAAAATTCCTTCTCGCTCCTCTCCAAGAGAAGCTTGATCAAAAAATTTGGCGTGCCCGTCTCAAACCAGTAGGGCGGAATTGGTAGGTGCGGAGGAAGAGAAGAATGTCGAAGGGGGTTATAGACGGGATCGCCAAGCCAGGAGTAGCTTTTGAGAAGCCAAAACTCACCAAGAATATTAAGCACAGGCGCCGCAGCGTTTACATTTCCCAAGCAAGCAGCCCGGGCTTTCTTTGGCACTTTGTGCTTTTTCCCATTCGGTCCAGAGAAAATCTTTTTTAACCTCCAGGTCCACCACTTCCCAGGGGAAGATTTCATGTTTTTCTCTCTTACGCTGCAGGATGAAAGCAGGGTTTAAGGACAACCTGGCAAGGGCCTGGTTGAAATTTTCCCCCCGGGCCAGGGCCAGGAGGAAGGGTTTCAGGCGCCGGTCCCCCCGGGCAATGAGGGCCTGAAGGGCTGCCCATTTGGGAAGGTCCGTTGAAAGAAAGGTATTGGGAATCTTTCCCACCGCCCGTTTGAGCCACTTAAGCCTCTTTTTGAGGGTGGTCGTCTCTTCAAAAGGCGCCCATTGAAAGGGAGTGTGGGGTTTAGGCACAAAGGAGGCCGCACTCAGGCGCAAATCAACCACGTAGCCTTTTGGTTTGGTGATGGAGTCCAGGACGTGCTTGATCCGGCGGGTGAGTTTGATAATGCCCTCAAGATCTTCCTGGGTTTCAGTAGGGAGACCTACCATGAAGTAAAGTTTAAGGGCTTTTATCCCCACCTGGGCTAAGAGTTCTGCAGCGGCAAGGATGTCTTCTTCGCGGAGATTTTTGTTTATCACCCGCCTTAGTCTTTCGTTTCCGGCTTCCGGGGCGATGGTTGCAGTGCGCTGTTTGCTAAGGAGTTTTACAAAGCTTTCAGTGAGGCGGTCGGCTCGCAGGGAGGAAAAAGTAAGAGTGCAGCCTTTAGCAAGGAATCTTTGAGCAACTTTTTCGATTATTTCCTGGGCGGCAAACTCTAGCCCGATAAGACCCACTTTAGCCCCTTCAGGGATCTTATCTACCGCCTTTTCAAGGATTTCAAGGGGCCAGGGGCGGGGAGGGCGGTAGAGGATGCCAGCGGCACAAAAGCGGCATCCGCGTCCACAGCCCCTTCCCACCTCCAGGAGATAGGTCTCGGAAAATTCGGTCTCAGGGGTCAAAAGTCCGGATAGAGGAGGGGCCTTAAGACTTGGGGAGAGCAACCGTTTTACCGGCGGGTGGCCTATTTCTTTTATAAGGCCTTCTTCCGTAAAAGAGATACTGTAATCTGCCGGAAGAAACCCCGGAACCTCTGCCAGCCTTTTATCCCCTAAAAAAAATTCTACCAGCTTTTCACCCAGGGCCTCGATCTCGCCCAGAAGAAAGCCATCTACAAAGGGAGTGAAGGGATCTGGATTCAGCCAGGTAGCGATGCCGCCTGCAAGGATAAGAGGGCCTTCTTTTCTTTCTTCTCTAAGGGGTGAGAGCCCGGCACGCTCTAAAATCTTTATGAGATTGACTAGATCAGACTCAAAAGAGACCGAAAAAAGGACAAAGCCGAAATCTGTAAGCGGGCGATTTGACTCCACCGACCGCAGCTCTTCTCCTTCCTCCGGCAAAAAGAACCTTTCGCAAACAATCTCGTCATAACGATTGAGAAACTCGTAAACCAGGCGAAAACCGAGATTTGACATGCCCACGAAATAGGTATTCGGAAACACGAGCGCCACGGGGATTCTCTTCCGCCATTTTTTTCTGATGGTGCCTTTTTCCTTAAACTTGGTTTCCATACCCTGAAATCTAGCCTCAAATCGCAAAAGTGGGTATATAAAAAGCCAAGTTTAAAAAGAGGTAGAGATGAAGGCCGTAATTCTGGCAGGCGGAAGTGGCACTAGGCTTTATCCGGTGACAAGGGCCATCAATAAGCACCTTCTGCCCATCTATAACAAGCCCATGATCTATTATCCCCTCTCTCTGGTAATGCTTCTGGGCATAAGAGAAATTTTATTCGTGGTGAATCCGGAGGATCTCCCCGATTTTCAGAGGCTTTTGGGAGATGGCTCTCAGTTAGGGGTAAACCTTTGCTACCAGGTTCAGGAAAACCCAAATGGTCTGGCCGAAGGCCTGATCCTGGCCGAAGATTTCATCGGGGACGATAACATTTGCTATCTCCTAGGGGACAATATCTTTTTTGGCCATGATCTCATCAAAATCATGGCCGAGGCCCGGGCCGAAATCGAAAAAGACGGCGGGGCTTACATTTTTGGCTACTATGTAAAAGACCCGGAAAGATTTGGCGTGGTGGAATTTGATACCCAGGGGAGGGTAATTTCTCTTGAAGAGAAACCCGCAAGGCCCAGGTCAAATTTTGCCGTGGTGGGGATGTATTTTTACGATCCGGAAGCCGTTGAAATTGCCAGGAGGGTAAAGCCCTCTTCTCGAGGAGAGCTTGAAATCACAAGCGTGAACGAAGAATACCTCAGGCGCGGGAAATTAAAGGTCAAGCTTTTGGGGCGGGGTTTTGCCTGGTTTGACGCCGGCACTCACGACAGCTTTCTTGAGGCCGGGGAATTTGTGGCTACCATCGAAAAGAGGACCGGGCTTATGATCGGCTGTATCGAAGAGATTGCCTTTCGTAACGGCTGGATAGATCGGGAGCAACTTTTGAAACTGGCCAAACCCCTGGAGAAGACCACCTACGGCAAATATTTGCTGGAGCTGGCCCAGTAAAAGAGGAGCTTGAATGCCTTTTGAGTTTATTAAAACTGATATTGCCGGGGTAATAGTAGTAAAACCCCGTGTTTTTGGGGATGAGCGGGGTTTTTTCCTAGAATTTTTCAAGAAGTCTGATTTCGAACGAGCCGGGATCGATACGGATTTCGTCCAGGACAACCATTCCAGATCCTTCAAAAACGTCCTTAGGGGGCTCCATTTTCAGGTAGAACCCCGGGCGCAGGGGAAACTGGTGCGCTGTGTTAAGGGGAGGATCTTTGACGTGGCCGTGGATCTCAGAGAAAAAAGCCCCACTTTTAAAAAGTGGGTGGGCCTGGAACTCTCTGAAGAAAACAAATTAATGCTCTGGATACCCAAAGGTTTTGCCCACGGCTTTCTTACCCTTTCAGAAGAGGCGGAAGTGATTTATAAGGTTTCAGGAAGCGAG
This sequence comes from Thermodesulfobacteriales bacterium, assembly GCA_026985945.1. GTDB lineage: Bacteria > Desulfobacterota > Thermodesulfobacteria > Thermodesulfobacteriales > Thermodesulfatatoraceae > Thermodesulfatator. The sequence goes on along the minus strand of JALSPN010000155.1, from coordinate 6,405 downwards.
TATTCTCCCGCACACGACCGCAGCCTTCGCTGGGATGATCCGGATTTTAATATTTCCTGGCCCCTTGAGGGTGAGCCTCTCCTCTCAGAGAAAGATAGAAAGGCCCCGTTTTTGCGAGATTGGCTCCGAAAAGAGGGGGCTTTTTGATGAAGGTTCTCATTACCGGCGGGCGCGGCCAGCTTGCTCAAGCCTTCCAGAAGTTCCTTGAAGAAAAGGGCCTGGAATACAAGGCCCTTTCCAGGGAAGAGCTTGATATTGGAAACTTTGAAACGGTTCTTGCGACGGTAAGATCTTTTGCCCCTCAGGTTATAATAAACTGTGCCGCTTACAATCAGGTGGATAAAGCGGAGGAGGATTTTCCACAGGCCTTTCGGGTCAACGCCCTGGGGCCATATAATTTGTTTCTGGCGGCCGCAGAGGTGAAGGCCTTTCTCATCCATTTCAGCACGGATTATGTCTTCAGCGGGGAGAAGGGTGACTTTTATCGTGAAGAAGATCATCCTGAACCCATCAATAAATACGGGCTTAGCAAATGTCTAGGGGAGAAAGCCCTTAAGGAGGCCGAAGATTGTCTTCTCTTTCGGGTGAGCTGGCTTTTTGGGGAAGGAAAACAAAATTTTCTGGCCAAAGTTTTAAGCTGGGCCCGGCAAAGGGAGACCCTTTACATCGCCTACGACGAATTCTCCATTCCCACCTATACCGAAACCGTGGCCCGGATATCCTGGCTGGCCTTTGAGAAGGGCCTAAGAGGCCTTTTCCACCTTGCCAGCAATGATTTTTGTTCACGCCTGGAATGGGCTAAGTTTTTCCTCAAAGTTGCTGGCATTTCGCGGCGCGTGGTTCCCGTGCCGGCCTCATATTTCAATTTGCCTGCCAAAAGGCCCTTTTTTTCGGCCCTTTCTTCCGAAAAGCTTCAAAAAGAATTACAAGTAAATCTTCCCCCCTGGCAGGAGGAGGTTCAAAAATTTGTAAAGAGACCTTTGCAAAACATCCTTTCTTAAGGCTCAGTCAGGATCAGTTCCTATTTTTCGGAACGAAAAATGGGAACGGATCCCTGCAGTTGTGCTTGCAACACTGCTCCTAGCCATTTTGCGAAGGTCTCTTTTGATGTTTTTCTTGCAGAAATTCCCGGCTTCTTTGAGAAAAAGATACAGGCTTTACGCTAAAGTCTTCTCAAGCTATAAGGAAATAAGGAGGCAGGAAATGAAAGTAATAGTTTTCTTTTGTTTGCTTTTCTTTGTCTTGATCACAACTCCGCTTCAGGCCTCGGATGGTTTTACCCAGGAGGATCGAGAGCGTCTCATACGCCTTGAAGCCACGCTTGAAACTTTCATGAAACAGGTGGACAAGCGTTTTGAGCAGGTGGATAAACGCTTTGAAGAATTTCGAGGGGACGTTAATAAGCGCTTTGAGGGGGTAGATAAGCGTTTTGAGCAGGTAGATAAACGTTTTGAGGAACTGCGAGAGGATATGAATAAGCGTTTTGAGGAATTACGTGCCGACATGAACAAACGTTTTGAAGAGCAGCTATTCTTTATGAAAGTTTTGGCCGCCATCTTTACCTCCCTGGTAGTAGCAGTGATAGCCTTTGCCTATTGGGACCGGCGGACTATCATCAGAAAAGCCCGGGAAGAGGCCATCGAACGCATAGAAAGGGAAGGGCGCCTTGTAGATTTGATAAACGCCCTGCGGGAGCTTGCAAAAAAGAATGCCGACCTGGCCCGGGTGCTTCGGGATTATAAACTTCTTTAATTCCCTCTTGTGCCAGAAAAGTCAGGATTCAGGTTTCGGAGGTTTGCATGAAAATTCTGGTGACCGGAGGCGCGGGCTTTATCGGGAGTGAGTTTGTGCGCCAGGCCGTAGGTAAAGGCCATCGGGTCTGTGTGGTGGACAAACTTACCTATGCCGGGGATCTCAAACGCCTGGAGGGGATAAAAGATAAGATTTCTTTTTACAAAGCGGATATCGTCAATCGAGAATTTATGGAATACATCTTCCAGGTCGAAAAGCCCGAGGCGGTGGTGCACTTTGCTGCTGAAAGCCACGTGGATCGCAGCTTGCTTGATCCTTTTCCCTTCCTTGATACCAATGTCAAGGGCACCCAGGTCCTTCTGGAGCTGGCCCGTCTTTTTGCGGTGGCCAGGTTCGTTAACATCTCAACCGATGAGGTTTACGGGGAGCTGGGCCCTTCAGGCAGATTTAACGAAGACTCTCCTTTAAAGCCCAATTCTCCTTATTCGGTAAGCAAGGCCGCAGCAGACATGCTCGGGCGGGCTTACACCCGAAGCTATGGCCTTCCGGTGATCACGGTGCGACCTTCCAATAACTATGGCCCCTGGCAATATCCGGAAAAACTCATCCCTCTGGTGATTTTCAAAGCCCTGCGGGGGGAGAAGATCCCGGTTTATGGGACGGGGGAAAACGTGCGCGAGTGGCTTTATGTGGAAGATTGTGCCCGGGGGGTCCTTACCGTTCTGGAAAAAGGAAGACCTGGTGAAATCTATAATATTGCCAGCGGTGAGGAACGAAAAAACCTCGAAGTGGTGAAGGCCATCCTGGATTTACTTGGCAAGCCGCACCACCTGATCGAGTTTGTCAGGGATCGACCGGGGCACGATTTTAGATACGCCATGGATTTCTCAAAGATACGGGAGCAACTCGGGTGGCAGCCGGAATTTGATTTTGCTTCCGGCCTTGAGAAAACCGTCAACTGGTACCTTGAGAATCGCGATTGGCTTGAGGAAAAGCTCATCTTCCTCAACTCTTACTGGAAAAAGGTATATGGCCGGGGAGAATAAAAAAGTCCTGGTAGCTGGAGGGGCGGGCTATATTGGCTCTCACGTCTTGAAGGCCTTATCAGAGGCCGGATTTGAGCCCCTGGTCTTTGATAATCTTTCTTCAGGACATCGGGAAGCGGTTCTCTGGGGGCGCTTAATAAAGGGGGATCTTGCGGACCGAAAAAGGCTTTTTGAGCTTTTTGAAGCCGAAAGGCCCCTTGCGGTGCTCCATTTTGCGGCCTTCATCGTGGTGCCAGAAAGTGTTTCCCACCCCCTCAAGTATTATGAAAACAATCTTTCCGGCACCTTAAACCTTTTGCAGGCGGCCTGCCGTTTCGGAGTTAAGGCCTTTATTTTCTCCTCCAGTGCCGCGGTCTATGGTATTCCCTCCGAAGTTCCCATTCCGGAGACCCATCCTGTTTCTCCCATAAATCCTTACGGCGCCAGCAAGGCCATGGTGGAGCAGATCCTTTCAGATTGTCATCAGGCTTACGGGCTTCCTTTTGTCTCTTTGCGCTATTTCAACGCCGCCGGGGCGGACCCTGAGGCCCGTATTGGAGAAGCCCACCATCCTGAAACCCATCTCATTCCGCTCCTTCTGCAAACCGCCCTGGGAAAACGGGAAAAATTTTTCCTCTACGGGACGGACTATCCCACCCCGGACGGGACCTGTATCAGAGATTTTATTCATGTTGAGGACCTGGCCCGGGTCCACGTTTTGGCCCTGGAGCATCTCCTCTCAGGTGGAGAAAGCCTGGTTCTTAATTGCGGCTATGGAAAGGGCTATTCCGTAAAGGAAGTCCTTGAGGAAGCGGAAAGGGTCTGCCAAAGGCCAATCCCTTATGAGATTCGTGAAAGACGTCCGGGAGACCCTCCGGCCCTGGTGGCGGGGGTGGAAAAGATGCAGAAGTTCTTTTCTTTTGAGCCCCGATTCGCAGACCTTTCCTTGATTCTTGAAACCGCCTGGCGGTGGGAGAAGGCCCGCCGTTTTTAATTCCTGAAGCGGGGCCACCATTCCGCAAGCTCCGGCTGAGAGAGGATTTTTCTCCGTATATGGTCTGCGCGCCGGTTCTTACCGCACTTTTTGAGGGCCTGATAGAGAAAGGGAAAGTTTGGCCAGCCTGGTGGTTTCAAAGCAATGGCCTTCTCCAGGCACTTGATGGCCTTCTGACAACTTCCTTCCTGAAGCATAATCCTGCCATAAAGGGCCAGGGCCTCGGCCTGGATCCCGGAAGGTTTTTCAAGAAGCGGAAAAAGGATTTGGCGGGCCTCTTTGATCTTTTTTTCCTGCCAGAAGATGGCTGCCAGAAGAAACCTTCCCAAGGGGGAGGGGTCATCCTTAAGTAAAAGCTTAAGGGGTTTGTGAAGCCTCTTTCTTTTGCTCAACTGAAAGAGTAAAGGGTAGGCCTGAGGCGGAAGGCCCCTTTGGGAGCGAAGTTTTTTAATCTCGCTGAGGGCTTCCTCCTCAAGCCCCAGCCTGGTGAGATAAATTTGGGCCAACAAAAGATGATCCTTGCTTTGAAGGGCCTTCAAAAAGGCCTTTTTTCTCTCATAAAACCAGGGCTTTGGGTTCCCCGGGCGAAATTCTGACCCGGAAAGATGGGTGAGAGGATCTCCTACTACTACCGTTTGCCAGCTTAGGTAGGCAAGAGACCGATAATAGGCCTCTGCCAGAGGTTTTCCACGCAAATAGGCCGGGAAGAGAAGATAAGGCCTTGCAGAGGCAGAAAGATAAGGTTCGTAGGCGTTTCCGGAAATACCGGTAATACCAAGGCGGATCAGGTCTCCGATCAAAGACTGGGGAGAGCCGGCAAAGTGCCTGTGTTTGGCGCGCCAGGAAGCCCCTACCTTCCAGCCAGGGGGTGGTTCGCGAAAAGTGCGGGCACTGGTGCTGACATAGGTAACCCCGATAGCCCCGGGCAAAAATTTGAGGAAGAGGCGTCTGTCCGGCGGATAATTGGGGTCGTTTGATCCCCAGGAAGCATAACCTATCACCCTTTTGGAAGACACCAGGAAGGCCGGGTCAAAAGAAAGCTGAAATTGAAGCCCCGGAAAATCCCTGAGCAGAAGATAGGCTGCATGCAGCCAGTTGTCCCCTGGCCCTTGGGGGCCGTCCCTGGCATCAAGGACCAGGGTGTAAGGAGGTCGGGTTTGAGGGGCGAGAAGAGCATTTTTTATAAGACGAAGGCAGTCTTTTTCCGTGTAACCGGCAATTCTTGTCACCAGATAGATATCGAACCGGTCATGTTCAAAGGGGATTTCAAGCGGGGCCCCAAAGAAGGGGTTGGGTATCCAGCCACCCAGGCGATAAGGCCCGTAAAGCAATTTCCGGTAAAGGAGGGTGAGCTCGGAGTCCACAGAGGCGGCATCTCCGTCCCTGGCCACTTTGCCCTTTATTTTGTGAGGGATATCCGGCATCAGGACGATGGCAAGAATCTGGTCTATCAGGCCGGAGTTTTTCAAAAATTCCGCAAGGGGTTTTTCTATGAACTTGAGATAAACGGGTCTTGAGACCTCTTCCTTGAGTGGTAAGGAAAGCAAAAAGAGATTTTTGGCGGGAATTTTGCGGGCTTTTAAATAAAAATGAGCAATTTTTACCGAACGCAAACTCCGGGAATTGGCTACCACCAGGATCCGTTCGGGAAAGAGATGGCTTGTAAGCGCCCAGGCCCTAACTGCCAAAAGGCACAGCAAGAAAAAAGCCAGATTTAGCAAAGGGGCAATTCGCCCTGAAGATATATCTTTTCTCCGTCGTAACACAGTTTGCTGACCCGCACTTCCACCCCGGCTTTCAAGGCCTCCTCAAAGAGTCTTGCAAATTCCGGGTCTATTTCGTGAGCCGGCCTGAAACAGCCGGCTTCCTTCCGGAAACACAGGATCCAGAGAAGGGCTCCAAAGCCCTTTCTTTTTAATTCCAGCAGATGTCGGAGGTGCTTTTGTCCCCTAACGGTAGGGGCATCCGGAAAAAGGGCCTCTTCTCCTCTGGCCCAGGTGCAGCCTTTGATCTCCACGTAAACCGGCACCCCGTCTTCCATCTGGAAGAGATAGTCAAGCCTTGCCCCTTCAAGGCGTGGTTCCGGAGAAAAGGTTTCAAGCCCCTTGAAAAGTTCTTTCCCGAAAGACGAGAGAATCTTTCCGCTTAGCTGGCGATGATAGCCCGCATTGGCAAAGACCCAGTGTCCTTCGGCCTTCCCTGCAAGGAGGCTCCAGGAGGTGCGCCGCCCGGCTCTAGAAGCATATTTAAGCAGGACTTCGTTCCCGGGGACTAAAAGATCGGGAAGCCTTCCCGGATCATGAACGTGAGCCTCAAGGACCTTTCCGTCCTTCTCAACCAGGGCCAGGAAACGATTGGGGCGCCTGATAAAAACGGCCCGGGTGTCTGCAGGAATTTCAAAAACCGGTACAGAGCCGGATTTTTTGCAGGACGAATTCTTCAAAATCCCTCCCCGGTGAGGCCTCAAGAGGCAAAACGTAACACGATTTTAGCTCTTCCTTATAAAGCAGAAGTTTAACGGCGTCTTTTTCAGTGGTCAAAAGGGCTTCGGCCCCAAGGCGTTGGGCCTCGTCAAGGAGGCTCCTGATAAGGGTGGGGGTATAAGAGACGTGGTCTGGAAGGGCCCGGAAGCCT
>JALSPN010000154.1 GCA_026985945.1 Thermodesulfobacteriales bacterium | reverse complement strand
GAATTCTTTTCGCTCGGGATAACCTTTTCTACCATAATCTCGCAGGGAAAGAGCGGCTAGATGGGCTCCGAGTTTTCCCGCAGCCAGAGGAGGAAGCCCGTTCAGGAGACCGGCCAGGACCCCGGCGTTAAAGACATCACCTGCTCCGGTATTATCTACTATTTTTCCCGGGAAAATGGCCGAAATTTCGTGGCTCTTTCCCCCATCCCAGAGGAGAGCTCCTTCCTTGCCCCGTTTCAAATAGATGAATTTCGCAAAAGAAGAAAGTTCTCTTAAGGGACGCCCCAGAAAAGAAAGCTCCTGGGCCGTGAGAAAGAGCACTCTTTGTCCTTCAAGAAGGGGGCCCAGGGCCACGATGCCCTTGCGGGCATATATTTCGCCGGGGTCAATGCTTGAAGGCCCCCGGTGGGCCTTTTTGAGCCTGAGATGGAAGGAAAAGCCTTCCCGTGAGACCAGGGAACTCAGGTGGAGCCATTCTCCGGCCCGGGTAGAGGTCTTAAAATCTTGCAGGGTGTCCTCTTCTGAGTGAGGAGCCACAAAGATGGCCCGGTCCTTTCTGGCATCCAGGATGATCAGGCAGCAGGCACTCTTCCCCCTCCTCAAGATCCGGGAAAGATCGGCCTCAGAGAGTTCTTGAAGGATTTTTTCTCCTTCCGGATCCGTCCCCGCAAGCCCGATAAAGGCCGTCTGAAAGCCCCATTCTTTGAGGGCGTAGATGGTGTTGGCAGCAGATCCCCCTCCAGAAGAGGCAATGAAACGGCCTTTTCTTTCCAGTTCGTTACGCAATTTTTCAAACTCTCTTCTCGTGCCCCAGCATTCTCCCCCGGGGGTAAGCTTTACGGTCTTAATCTCCCTTAGATCTTCTACTTCGTAGAAGAAATCAAGATTGAGTGCTCCTGAGCCTACGATTCGCATCCCTTAACTCCTGAAGAAAGAATGGAAGCTCGCATCTGATCCAGACACTTAGGATAGATGCTCTGGAAGCGGCGTTCAAAAAGGAGGGCCAGATTGGTGGGAGGAAGTCTTCTTCTGATCTTGAAAAGATAATAACTTGTCAAAGAAACCCATTTACGGGTGAGGAATTTACGGGGTTCCAGCTCGAAACTGTCGAGGAGAAACCTGTCAAGCTTTCGGTGCCCGGGCCAGAGAAGAAGCCCCCTTAAGAAATACCAGTAAGGGAGGCGGTTTCTTTCGAGGGTCCACTCCAGGTAGTAATGGATGGCCCTCACGGGGAGATCAAGACGGCGACCAAAGGCCGGGATAAGGTCCTGGTGGGCAAAACGATCCGCTTCCAGATGGGCTCTGTATCCCAGGGCAAAGGCCATTTGAAAAGGGGAAGAGGCCCCTTTTAACAGCCTTTCAAAGGCTTCTTCGCGATGAAAAAGGGCCTTGAGCGTGCTTGAAGAGACAAAAAAATCCGGAACGATACTTCCGTAAAGAAAGGCAAGCCCCGTTGCCCCTTCAAGAAAAAAACCCTTCTCAAGGAGTTTCAGGGAGAGTTCCAGGTGGACCCCCGGGCCAAAGGCCAGGGCCTTGAGGGGCAGTAAAAGAAAGCCTCCCAGGATCAGAAAGAAAATAAGAAAATTCATCAGATCTTATTTAACCATAAAGTCGGCTTAAGTGCTCTGGAGGTTGAGTAATAAGAAAGGCTTCCAGTTCCTGGGCTTTGATCTCTTCTGGAACCGGGAAAAACAAAAGATCGGCCCTGGCTCCAGGGGCAATGTGTCCGCTATTTTTCTGTTTGAGGGCTTCTGCTCCCCACAGGGTGGCCATCTTGAGGATGGTTTCTGGTGTAATCTCCGGGAAGAAACGATAGACGGTGGCCATTTCAGCCAGGATAGAGAGCTTGTCGTTGCTGGCCAGGCTGTCAGTCCCCAGGCAGGGTTTAAGCCCCAGCTTGAGCATGAGCGGGACATTCGGCACCCCAACCCCCAAAAAAGTATTGCTTCGCAAACAGATGCAGGGTCGGGCCCCTTTCCTGGCCAGGCATTCCAGCTCTTCAGGGCCTGCCTGGCTCAAGTGGACGCAAATGGTGTCCTTGTCAAGCACTCCCAGATGATCGAGATAAAAAACGGGCCTTTTCCCCGGGGGAACAAAAGAAGAGGACCACTGCCCCCTGGTCTCCAGCAGTTCCCGAATAGGGCCTTTGCCGGTGAGGAGAAATTCCACCTCTTCCGGGGATTCGGCCACGTGAAGAGAAAAGGGGAGCCGATATTTTCTCGTCCAGGCCTTGATGGCCTGAAGGAGTAGAGGAGAGACGGTATAAGGGGCATGCGGGGCGAGAGAAAAAGTAATTTTGGGGTCGTTGAGATGGTCTTTTAGATAATCCTTAAGGGAACCTTTGCCCTGAAAGTCGATCACCTCCCGAAAAAAGACCGCCAAGAAAGGGCTTTCCCGCAGGAGAGAGGCGGAAAGACCGGTGTTTCCGTGATCCCCCAAAAGACCAATTCCTTCCCGCCACATGTTTTGGAGAGCTTCTCTGGCGGCTTTTACAAACTCTTCGGGCTTAAGGCAGTTTCTTATGCGAAGGAGATTCTTTACCCAGGAAACAAAAAAACTACTCGGGGTGAGCCGCCACTTAAGAGCCGATA
>JALSPN010000153.1 GCA_026985945.1 Thermodesulfobacteriales bacterium | reverse complement strand
CTCCGGTTCTACCTCTGGAAGGTCGCGGGAGGTTCCGATATTGGCATTCACTTTGGTGCGAAGACCTTGGCCGATGGCACAGGGCCTTGAGAGCTTAAACTTCCTGTTGGCCGGAACCACAGCTTTGCCTTCTGCTACCAGGGCCCGTAGTTTTTCAGGATCAATACCTTCCTGTCTGGCACAAGCCTCGATCTCAGGGGTAATAATTCCTTTTTCTGCCTGTTGCTTGATGGTCATTTCTGCCTCTTACTGTTTTTTTGGAATTGTTCTAAGGAAGTTTACTCTGTGGGGCACAGAGTAACAAGTGAAAGCTCAGGCCGCACGATGTTTTTCCCACCCCGGGATCTCCCACATCAGGATCTCTCCAGAGTGGACTTCTGTAAGGCCCTGATTGGTTTTCAAAAGCAGGGTTCCTTTCGGAGAGGGCCCCAGGGCGTATCCGGTAAGGATCTCTTCCCCGCGGCGCAGGACTACCCTGCTTCCTAAGGCCACGTCGCGTTCTCGCCAGGCGGCCTCAAAGGCCGAAAAACCTTCTTTCAGTAAAAGATCGTAGGATGATTCCAGGTGTTTCAATACGGATCTCAGGATCTTGGCCCTGCTTATAAGGAGGCCGGTTTCTTCAAAGATGGAGGTGGCCTTTTCTCTTATCTCCGGGGGAAAGTCTTCTCTCCTGAAGGAGACGTTAAGCCCGATACCTATGATAAGGGCCTTAGAAACCGCCTCCAGAAGGATGCCTCCCAGCTTGCGGCCGCGCAAAAGGATGTCGTTAGGCCATTTGAGCTGGAAGGGAATGCGGACCACTTCTTCAAGGGCCTGAACTACTCCGACGGCGGTCGCCAGCCCGTAAAGGGTAAGCGGCCTGGCCAGAGGCTCTTTGAGGAGGAGGGAAAAATAAAGCCCTGCCGCCCGGGGAGAATACCAGGAGCGAGAAAGCCTTCCACGGCCCTGGCTCTGCCTGTCTGCCCAGATAACGAGCCCGTGAGGCCCGGAAAAAACGTATTTTTTGATTTCATCCTGAGTGGAAGGTAGTTCCCGGAAAAAGATGATCTTCCGCCCGAGCCACTTGGTGGCCAGGCGGCTGGCAAAAGAGCTGTTTTCTATGCTCTCCTTAGTGTCTTTCAAGGACGACCTCATCTTTGCCAGTAATCTCTTTGAGCCTTACCGTAACGTGTTCGTTGGGAAGGGTGGTGATGGTAAGCCCAGTATAAGTAGGCTCGATCGGAAGCTCCCGATGCCCCCTATCTACCAGGACGGCCAGTTCTACTTTTCTGGGGCGGCCGAAATCCATCAGGGCGTCGAGAGCAGCCCGAATGGTGCGACCGGTAAAGATCACGTCATCCACCAGAACGATAATTTTGTCATCAATAGGGAAGGGTATGTCCGTTTTTCGGACCTCAGGTTGCGGAGACGCCAGGCTCCAATCGTCACGGTAAAGGTTTATATCGAGAACTCCCACCGGGAGCTCAACCCCTTCGATTTCTTTAATTTTGCGACGCAGACGCTCGGCAAGGGGAACACCTCCCGTCCGGATGCCGACCAGGACCAGATCTCTTGAACCCCGGTTGCGTTCGAGGATCTGGTGTGCAATACGGGTAAGGGCCCGGTCAATTTCTTTTTCGTTCATGAGGAGTTTTTCTTCCATATTTTCTTTCTACTCTTTTTGCAAACGATATTCAAGAAGAGAAAACTTGCTCTTCAATGGTGAGGAAAATGCCAAGGAAGAAGGGGCAGAGGAAATCTCCCTCCGTTGCTGTTAGAGGCAGGATTGACTGTAATTACAAAATTTTTGGAAACTTCATTCTGTTCGGCATCACGAACGCGAAAAGTAATTTTGTAGCTGCCAGGCTCACCAGGAGTTCCGCTCAAAGAAATTTCCTTTCCGCATTTTTGGCAATGATGATTCTGAAGACAAGAAATACTTAACCCCGAAGGTAAGTTTCCCTCTACACACCATTCGTATTTTTCGTGATAAGAAAAAGAAGTGATTTCTTCCTTCTTGAAAGGAACCCCTCCCTCAACATATATTGACGCTTTGTAAAATTTTCCTTCCCAGGCTTGCGGCAAACTGTCATTTAAAATATGGAGTCGTTTCTCAGAGTGCTCACAGAGGACCTTTTCTTTGAGTTCATGTAACGTCAAAAATAAAACCTGGTCATCGTAAGGTTCTGGACGTCGTTGATTATTGAGATCAAAAGGATAATCATCAACTTCGGGCTGGTGGAAAGGATAAATTTTAATAGGTGTTTTAATTGAAGTTTGGATATTATTGTTGGGTCCCCCGCTTATCAGGACCAGGGCCACATTTTGATACCGATGTCCCTCTTCATCTTCCACTTCTAGATTGGTAAATTTTTTGGCGCAAGCACTAAATTGGTCCAGATTTTGGGCCACTATACAAAGAAATTCTTTCCCGTAAACATCTCTACGATACCGTAAATAAGAAGTACAATTTTTAAGTAAAAGGCCGTCATTTTCTAAAGCAAATTGGATTAATACTTCCAAATTACTACGCATTCTTTCCCGATTTTCGCGGTACCTCTTTTGTTTGCTCAATACTCCAAAAAGAGAGGCCCCCATACCCACCAAAAGCCCCATAACC
>JALSPN010000152.1 GCA_026985945.1 Thermodesulfobacteriales bacterium | reverse complement strand
ATCGTCTCAAGCCCTGCTTCCTGAAGGCGTTTAAGGGCAGCTTTGGTTATCTTCCGCCCCCTTTTGACGATGACCTCTCCGGTCTCAGGATGATGAATATCAAGAGGGGCCTTCTGGCCAAGAAGAATCTCGGGATTAATGACTTTTTCGATACGATTGGGGGCGATGATATATTTTTCCACCGGGTAAAAGTAAGTAAGTATTTCTTCCGTGGTAAGCCCCAGGGCCTTAAGAAAAGTAGTTACCGGAAAACGCCTTCTCCGGTCTATCCGTACGTAAAGATAATCCCGATGGTCAAATTCAAAATCGAGCCAGGAACCTCGAATAGGAATTACCCGGGCAAAATAGAGGACCTTACCACTGGCATGGGTCTTGCCTTTATCATGATCGAAGAAGATCCCGGGAGAGCGTTGAAGCTGATTAACCACCACCCGTTCGGTGCCATTGATGATAAAAATTCCGTCTTCCGTCATCAAAGGCACCGTTCCGAAATAAATCTCCTGTTCTTTAATATCCCGGATGCTCTTGTCCCCGGTGTCGGGATCGATGTCATAAGTAAGGAGCCTTACCCTTAAACGCATCGGAGCCTCGTAAGTAAGCCCCTTCTCCCGACACTCATCCGGGGTGTATTTGGGGGGTAAAATCGTATAATCCACAAACTCGAGCTCACAGGTCCCCGTATAATCAGTAATGGGAAAGACACTTTTGAGTGCCCCTTGAATTCCCACATCTTCCCGGGCCTCTGGCGCCACGTCTGCCTGTAGAAAACGCTTGTAAGATTCCTTCTGGATCGCTATAAGATAAGGCACATCAAGAAGGGGTTTTACCCGTCCAAAATTTTTACGAATACGCCCAGGAATAATCGTAAGTTCCTCTGACATAGGCTTTCTGCCTCCCCTCTAAAAATAATAAATAAACACAAGATGGGACCTCCCTCTTTTTTGAGGAAAGGTCCCAACTTTTCCTTAATAAAAGCCTATTTTTTACTTAATTTCAACCTTAGCGCCGGCTTCCTCAAGGCGTTTTTTGAGTTCTTCTGCCTCCTCTTTGGAAACGCCCTCTTTAACCGGCTTGGGAGCGCTTTCCACCAGCTCTTTGGCTTCTTTAAGACCAAGCCCGGTAATGGCCCGCACCTCTTTAATAACCTGGATCTTGTTGCCAGCAACTCCGGCCAAAATAACATCGAATTCGGTCTTCTCTTCAGCCGGAGCAGCTTCCGCCCCGGGAGCCGCCCCTGGAGCTGCCGCCACAGCAGCTACCGGAGCCGCTGCAGAGACACCGAACTTCTCCTCAAGCTCTTTTATGAATTCTGCCAGCTCCAGAACCGTCATATTACTAATAAATTCGATTACATCTTCCTTTGTTACGGCCATTTTTCGTCCTCCTTACTACAAAATTTTAGGCTGCCTCCTGAGAGGCTTTCTTTTCTTTTATGGCGTTAAGGGCATAGAGGAAGTTCCTGGGAACCGCCGCCAGGAGCTGCACAAACTGGGCCATAGGAGCCTGCAGAAGCCCGAGAAGCTGAGCCATAAGGACCTCTCGTGGCGGCACTTTGGCCAGGGCTTCCAGCGAGGAAGCCTCCAGAGCTTTACCACCAAGGACACCTCCCCGATTGATAAGAGCTTCATGCTCTTTGGCAAATTCCACCAGAACTTTGGCTACCGCTACCGGATCTTCGTAACAGATAGCCACCCCGGTGGGGCCTTCGATAAACTGCTGTAAAGGCTCAGCAGGGGTCCCGCTGCTGGCCAGACGCAAAAGGGTATTTTTCACCACCTGGTAGCGGGCTCCCGCCTCCCGGAGCTTCTTCCGCAAAAGATTACTCTCTTCAGCGGTCATCCCCTGGAAGGTGGTAACGAAAACGGCAGGAACTTCTTCAAATTCCTTTCGAAGCTTCTGGACAATTTCTTCTTTCTGTTTGCGAGTTAACAATTATCTCCCCCCTTTCCTTTGACATTTACATGTCAAAGGCAGAGGCCACCCACGGTCTCTGTAGGCCGGAAGTTTAAATCTTCCGATTAAACACCCTGGGTGTACCTACTGTCTTTGACTGGCCGGCTCTTTTACCGGCCCGTGACCTCCCGGGGGACCCTACCGGGAAATCACTACTTGCGATTATTCGCGGCCATATTTTTCAACCAAATTTCTCACATCGGCGGGATCCACTTTTATACCTGGACCCATGGTAGTGGAGATAGCTATATTTCTTATGTATTGCCCTTTGGCTCCCGAAGGCTTGGCCTTCAAAAGGGCATCAAAAAAGGCCGCAAGGTTTTCGAGAATCTTTTGGGGACCAAAAGAGACCCTTCCTGCAGGAGCATGCACCACACCCGCCCTATCTACTTTAAAATCAATCTTTCCGGATTTGATGTCCTTTACCGCCTTGGCCACATCCCAGGTTACCGTGCCGGTTTTGGCACTGGGCATGAGCCCTCGCGGGCCAAGGATTTTACCAATCCTTCCTACCAGAGGCATCATATCAGGTGTGGCCACCGCTTTATCAAAATCAAGCCAGCCTTCCTGGATCTTTTTTATGAGGTCTTCCGCCCCCACATAATCCGCACCAGCAGCCTCAGCCTCTTTGGCCTTATCACCCTTGGC
>JALSPN010000151.1 GCA_026985945.1 Thermodesulfobacteriales bacterium | reverse complement strand
CTCGCTGAAAGGCGGTGCGCACGTCGCATTCTTCTTCAGGCCGAAGTCTTCCTTTGCTTTCAGCCGCAAGGGCGGCGTAAGGAGACAGAATGCGACGTTCAAGCTCTTCTAATTCCTCACGGATTTTCATCTCTTTATAAGATTAACATGGCGTCTCCATAAGAAAAAAACCGGTAACGCCTTTTGATGGCTTCCTGATAGGCTCTTTTTATGTTTTCAAGCCCGGCAAAGGCCGCCACCAGAATGTAAAGACTCGATTTGGGCAGGTGAAAGTTGGTAATGAGATGATCCACCACCTGAAATTTGAAACCCGGATAGATGTAAAGGTCGCACCAGGAAGAAAGGCCTTGGACGAAACCTTTCTCTTGCGCCGAAAACTCAAGCGCCCGCAGGGTGGTGGTGCCCACGGCAAAAACAGCCCTCCCTTCGGCCCTGGCCCGATTTATTTCAGCGGCTACCTCCGGGGTTATTTCCACAAATTCCTCATGGATGCGGTGTTTCCTGATGTCCTTTACCTTCACCGGGGCAAAAGTGCCGTAGCCCACATGAAGGGTTATGGCCAGAATTTTGACCCCTTTCTCCTGCAAATTCTTCAGCAGCTCTTCGGTAAAGTGAAAGCCTGCGGTAGGGGCAGCCACCGAGCCGGGTTTGCGGGCGTAAACCGTCTGATAGCGAAAAAGGTCTTCAACCTCCGGGGCCCGTTTGATGTAGGGGGGAAGAGGGACCTTTCCTATTTCCTGAATAATCTTCTGGGGATCGTCTGCAGACTTAAGCCCCAAAAGGATCTTCCCCTCCCCGAGGTTTTCAAGGACCTGGCCCCGAAGCTTCGGGCTAAAGAAGATTTCCGTCCCGGGTTTTAAGCGCTTGCCACGGTAAAGGGCCGGAACGGGTTCTTCCCCTTCTGGCATTTGAAGAAGGAGTATTTCCACCCTTCCGCCGGTGGGCTTCTTTCCGTAGAGTCGGGCCGGGAAGACGCGGCTGTCGTTTACCACCAGGAGATCTCCGGGCTCAAAATACTCTTCAATGGCCCGGAATTTTTCGTGGTGGGTGAGGCTGCCATCTTTTCGGTTGAGGACTAGAAGGCGACTTTCAGCCCTCTCAGGCGAAGGATACTGGGCGATGAGTTCCGAGGGCAATTCGTAGTCGTAACTTTCGAGATTATAGACGTCCGTCACTTTCAAGCGCCCTTTCCAGAAAGCTACGGTTAAATTCCAGAATTTGGGGGATTTTTTCCTCTACCGGGCCCAGATATTCCTCACAGGCCTTTATTTCTTCCGGCCGGTATTCCTTCTCTTCACCACTTTTGTCAAAAAGGAGAAGGAGAAATTGATCAAGCCTTCGCAGGAAAAGATAATTTTCACGAAGGATCTGTGCCAGAGAGGGAGAAAGGGCCCCGATATTTTTGAGCCCCTCAAGGGCCTTCAAAAAATTCCCTTCCAAAGGAAGACGATCCAAATTTTTGAGAAGGAGCCATTGAAGGGCAAATTCCAGGTCTGCCAGCCCGCCTCTTCCTACTTTGAGATTAAGCCCCCGGCCGGAGCAACGCTCCCTTTCCATTTTAAGCCGCATCTTCCAGGTTTCTTCGGCTTCCTGAGGGCCGGGAGGATTATTGGCCAGCAGAAGACGCGTCTTTTCCAGTATCTTTTCTCCCAGAGCGAGATTTCCGGTAACCGGCCGCAGACGGCAGAGGGCAAGTTTTTCCCACCAGGCGGCGTCTTCCCGGTAATAAGTGAGAAAACCAGAGAGTGTTACCACTAAAGGGCCCTTGCGCCCTTCAGGTCGCAGCCTGGTATCCACTTCGTAGCCAGGGCCTTCCGGTAAAGGAGTGGTAAGAAAGTGGATAAATTTCTGGGCCAATCTGGTGTGAGGGACCAGGTTTTCGTGGTCCTGGGCCACGAAGATCATGTCCAGATCGGAACGGTAGCCGAGCTCGCGCCCACCGAGTTTTCCCAGCCCGAGAACCGCAAGAGGGGTGGGAAGCCCGGGGCCTTCGCGTCTGGCCAGCCGAAAGGAGCCTGTGAGAAACCAGTAAGCCAGAGAGGAGAGGCCGGCCAGGAGTTCTTCAAGCGCAAGCTCACCTTTGAGATCCAGAAACCCCAGACGAAAGAGCTCCTCATTTTTGGCCATGCGCAAAAGGCCAAGCCCTTCTTCCGTATCCTTACCGGAAAGCAAAGATTCGAGCGCGGGAAGCCCCCTTTTTCGAAAAAGGGCCTCCGCCGCTGCCGGTGCTTCCTGAAGGAGACGATGCAAAAAATTGCTTCGGGAAAAAAGGTTTAAGAGGTCAAGGATTTTTGCGGGCTGGTGTTTCAAGGCGTAAAAGAAGGAGAGTCGTCCCCCAAGCCTTTCCAGAAAAGAGAGAAAACGGGCCAGAGCCAGCTCCGGTTTGGGCACTTCGGAAAGACAGGCCAGGGCCTCCAGCAGAATGGCTCTGAGGAGAGGGGCCCTTTTTCGGGCAAGGGGGCCAGAGGTTTTGAGAAGTTTTTGGGAATCCTCAAGGAGCCTTGGGGGAAGGGAGAGTTTATCCGCTACTTCCCGGGCCTCTTTTTGGCCCTCCAGCAAAGAGAAGATTTCTTCCTTTAAAGAAGCCCCTTTCGGAGGACGGGTGGGG
>JALSPN010000150.1 GCA_026985945.1 Thermodesulfobacteriales bacterium | reverse complement strand
AAGAGGCCCGAAGATAGTTGACAAAAGAGGAACGCAAATTCTCAAAAGGCTCCAGAAGGTCGGCCTGATCCAGAAATGGAGGAAGATAACTAATTCGCCCCTTACGGAGGTGAACCCTTAAGAGGGAGAAGGGCTCTAAAAGATTAACAAATCTCTTCTTGCTTTTTCTTCCCCCCTTGGCAACCGCTTCAAAAATCCCTTTTTCAGGCGAGAGCATATAGAGCCGGACATCCTTTTCCGCCAGAGTATAGGAATTGAGAACCAGAGCGGTAGTAATAAAATTCAAGGCTTTGTGGAATTTTCTTCTGGTGGGGAATTAAGTGGCAATTTTTGCTCCAGAGACGGGGCCAGGTGTTCTTCGGGAACAATCCTGGCAGGGGAAGAAGGGTTCTTAGAGGAAGAGCTCTTCAGCCAGAAGAAATAGCCCCCGACAAGCAATAGCAGGATAAGCCCCAGAAGAAAGGCCCAGAGAAGAGGAAATCTTTTTTTAGCGGCCAGATATTCTGTTTCTCTGGAACGTTTTGCTTCTTTCTGGTGCTTATAAGGCCGATAAGCCTCTTCAAAGCGCAAAAGGGCTTCCTGAGGATCAAGACCAATAGTTTCACAATATGAGCGGATAAAACCCCGCACATAGATTTCAGCCGGAAGAACCTCCCAATCTTCGGCTTCGATGGCCCTCAGGGCCCGCAAACTGATCTTTGTCTGTTCCGCAATCTCCTCCAGAGAAAAACCCCGGATCTCCCTCTGTTTGCGCAGATATTCGCCAAACTGTTCCCGGCTCTCTTCGGCCATTATAAGAGCACCCTTATGTAGGCTTTTTGTCTGAGTTCTTTTATCCAATTTTGGAGGAGCTGGTCAATTTTTTCCTGTCGTAACCGTTGTTCTATTTCCGCTCGCACCTTCCCAAGGGGTTGGGAGGCCTCGGAATAAATTGCCTGGAGTTTAAAAATCTGCCAGCTTTTACCTACTTTGATAGGAGGGCTTATCTCTCCGGGTTTCAAGCGGGTTACCACCTCCCGAACCTCTGGAGCCAGCTCTTCGGGTCGAAAGCTTCCCAGTCCTTCCCCGCTCCCTTTAATGCTGGAATAGCGGGCGGCCACCTGCTTAAAATCTTCACCGGCTTTAAGGGCCTGATAGGCCTCCTGGGCCTTCTTATCCGCTTCGGGGCCAGTAATAATGATGGCTGCCAGCTCGTATTTGGTTTTGGCCCCTTTGAGATAGTGTTCGCGATAGTATTTTTCTATTTCCTCATCCGTGACGACTATCCTTTCCTGGACATGGCCCTGAACAAGCTTAAGGCGCTTGATCTGTTCGGCCACTCTTTTCCGGTATTCCTCATAGCTTAACCCCTGAGATCTTAAGAATTTACGGAACTTTTCCTCATCAAGCCCACTTTGTTCCTTAAAGCGCGCGATAAAACGATCTATCTCCTGCGGGCTGACTTTGATATCGAGCCTTTCTGCCTCCTGAGCCAGGAGCTTTTCGTCAATCATCTGGTTTAAGACCCGGTATCTGATCTGCCGAAGGAGTTTCTCCCTCTCTACCGGATCTTTAGCCCGGGGAAGAAATCGCTGGTAAAGGGGAGCCGCTGCTTCGTCAAGCTCCGAAAGGGTAATTACCTCATCGTTTACCACGGCTACAATACGATCTACCACCAGAGCTTGAACCAAGGCGGCCCTAAGAATCAAAAAAAATGCCAGTAGAAAGACAGCCATTTTCTCTCCCGATAACAGATTTTCTACTGAATCTAAGCCTCTTCTGGAATTTCTGCCAGAGCCAGAACTTCCCGCAAATATGACAATAATTCTTCCAAAAATTCGGCCTCAGAAAAGGAGATAATAATCCTTCCATCCTTAGTAAAGCGCAATCTTAAACCCCTTTTGCGAGCAATCTTTTTGAAAGCGGCCTCAAAGGCAAAATTTTCGGAATCTACAAAGAGAATTATCTCCTGCCCCCGTCTATCAAGCTTGCGCACTCTCAAGCTTTGCAACAGCCCCCTGAGGAAGGAAAGGCCAATCAAATTAGCCGCCTCTTTGGGCAGGGGGCCAAAACGGTCTTCTATTTCCGCTTCAAGTTCTTCTATTTCCTTTTCATCTCTGGCCAGAGCCAGTTTACGATAGAGGTTAAGCCTTTGTTCCACATCGGGCACATAAGTCTGGGGGAAATAGGCCGGTATTTTCAGGTTAATCTCAGGCTCAATCTCTTCTTCAAGAGGCCTTCCCCGCATTTCATCGATGGTCTTCTTCAAAAGTTCCAGATAAAGATCATAGCCCAGGGCCGCCACATGGCCGGACTGAAAAGTCCCCAGGAGATTTCCGGCGCCCCTGATTTGAAGATCACTCATAGCGAGTTTGAAGCCGGAACCCAGTTCGGTAAACTGCATAAGGGCTTTGAGCCGTTTTTCTGCCTCTTCTGAAAGCCCTGCAAGAGACGGCACCAGAAGGTAGGCGTAGGCCTGGACATTGCTTCGCCCCACCCGCCCCCGTAATTGATAAATTTCCGCAAGCCCCATCAGATCAGCCCGGTTAATAATGATGGTGTTGGCAGAAGGAATATCAAGTCCCGATTCGATGATGGTGGTAGAGACCAGGACATCGATTTCCTTTCTTACAAAACGCACCATGATGTCTTCAAGTTGCTGGGGAGGAGTCCGGCCGTGGGCCACCTCGATACGAGCCTGAGGGATTAATCTCCTCAACCAGTCTGCCAGGGCATAAATACCCTTAATCCGATTGTGAACAAAAAAGACCTGGCCCCCCCGGGAAAGCTCCCGTTCAATGGCCTCCTTGATGATCCGGTCGTCGAATTTGGCAAGATAGGTCTTCACCGGAAGACGCTCCCGCGGTGGGGTGGTAATGACGGAAAGATCCCTTATCCCCAGAAGAGAGAGTTGCAAAGTCCTGGGAATGGGGGTGGCTGAAAGGGCCAGCACGTCAACATTTTTTCGGAGCTGTTTCAATTTCTCCTTGTGACGAACTCCGAAACGATGCTCCTCATCGATAATCAGGAGCCCCAGGTCCTTAAAGCTGACATCTGAAGAAAGGAGCCGGTGGGTTCCAATGATGACATCGATCTCTCCCCGGGCCAATTTTTTGAGGATGGCTCGCTGCTCTCTGGTGGATTTAAGGCGTGAAAGGACCCCAACTCTTATACCCAGAGGCTCCAGCCGTTCGACAAAGGTGCGATAATGCTGCTCAGCCAGCACAGTGGTGGGGACGAGAACCGCCACCTGTTTTTTATTTTCTACCGCAAGCGCCGCCGCACGCAGGGCCACCTCGGTCTTACCATATCCCAC
Organism: Thermodesulfobacteriales bacterium; assembly: GCA_026985945.1. Taxonomy (GTDB): domain Bacteria; phylum Desulfobacterota; class Thermodesulfobacteria; order Thermodesulfobacteriales; family Thermodesulfatatoraceae; genus Thermodesulfatator. The sequence continues at coordinate 7,335 of JALSPN010000150.1, read as the reverse complement.
ATCTCCACAAACCAGACGATCCATGGGAGTCGGCTTCTGCATATCCGATAAAGTCTCTTCGATGGCCAGGGCCTGCTCCGGGGTCTCTTCGTAAGGAAAAGTGGCCTCAAGTTGGCGCAATAAAGGCCCGGGTTCAAAGGAAAAACCCTGGCTTACTTTGCGGGCTGCATAAAGGGCAAGTAACTCCTGAGCTACCTCGGCGATGGCTTTCTGGACCTTTCTTTTGCGAGCCTCAAAACTTTTGCCTCCCAGGCGATCAAGGGCCGGTTCCTTACCCTCAAGGCCTACATATTTGTGAATAAAATGGAGTTTATCTACGGGAAGATAGAGTTTGTCTCCGTCTCGGTATTCGATGAGGAGAAATTCTCCCGGCAGCCCCCCAAGTTCTAGAGAAACCAGCCCCTGGTAGCGACCTATACCGTGTTCCCGGTGGACCACATAATCTCCGGGTCTAAGGTCTTCAAAACGGAGAAAGGCCTCTTTCGCCCTCCTTTTTGGCGTGGTAAGAGGCCTTCTTACACCGAAAAGCTCGTGCTCAGGGATGACAAAAAGCCCGATTTCCGGCCACCAGAATCCCCGGCCAAGGTCTCCCAGAAAGACCGCAAACCCTTCAGAAGGAAATTCTTTGAGGGGAGCTTTTCGAAGCGGAATCTCATCTCCAAGCCCCTCCCTTTTAAAAAGGGAGAGCAGTTTCTCCGCCGTGCTTTCTCTGGGAGTCAGGACTAAAACCTTGTCCTCACCTGCAAGGGCCTCTCTCAGGTAAGAGAGGCCCTTTTCAATGGCCTTCTGAGGCTCCCTTTTCAAATTTTCAAAATGGGAGGAATGATCCCGCACCTGAAAATTAACGGCCTCTTCTCCGTGAAAAGGGAGAGAAGAAACTTCAAGGCGCCAGGGGGCATCTTTTAGAATTTTCCTGGCCTCTTCTTCAGACAAGAAGCTTTCAAAAGGTTCCACTAGGACCCTTTTCCCCTCTCGTGCTAGGCGCCAGGAAGAAAGAATCTTCTCTTGAAAAAGGGAGAGCTCTTCTAAAATGCGCTCCGGCTCAAAAAGAACGAGGCCTTCTTTGCCGGAAAGATAGTCAAAGATGCTTGCCGGCTTCTCATAAACCAGTGGTAACCAGAACTCTTCAGGCTCTAAAAAGTGTCTGGTCTCAAGGGCACGGAGATAAGCACTCTCGTTGGTGGGAGACAACTCAAACTTCTTAAGCCGCGTAAAGATTTGCTCTTCAACGCGGCTGAAATCATATTCCAGCAGGACCTCCCGCACAGGAAGCAAAACGGCCTCTTCCCGCCTGCCAAGTGATCTCTGGGTGGCGGGGTCAAAGACTTTGATGCTTTCAAGTTCCTCACCAAAAAAATCAAGCCTTATAGGATGTTCCTCCCCGGGGGGAAAGATGTCTATGACACTGCCTCGCACTGCTATTTCTCCCGGTTTTTGGACCAGGCCGGTCTTTTCGTAACCTAAAGAGATAAGGCGTGAAATGAAACTTTCCCGGGGGATTTCTTCCCCTACCACCACGTATTCGTAAGAATCTTTGAGGACCTCAGGCGGAAGGGTCCGCCTTAGAAGGGCTGAAACACTGAGGACCAAAAAGCCCTTCTTTTGTGTCAGAAAAGAATATAGAGCCGCCACCCGGGTGCTGCTCTCTTCTATGGATTGATAGACCACGGCAAAAGGTGGGGCCTCTTCCTCCGGAAAAAGAAAACCCGGGGCCCCGAAAAACCTGAGGGCCTTCAAAAACCTCTCGGCCTGGACTTGTCTGGGAAAGACTACCAGGGCCTTTTCCGGACCAAAGTGGGCCAGAAGAAACCCCAGGGCCTCTTCCGAAAGCCCTCCTACTCGCAAAAGCCCCTTTTTTCGAGCACTAAAACGCAAAAAGGGCGAAAAGGTTACTTTTTCAAACATACAAAACAAAGATATCCAAAATGGTAATTTTTAAAAGGGAAGGGAAAAGAGAAGAAAGAGCGGGGTTTGCCCCCGCTTTTTATCTTTAAGCAGCTTGTGCGGTTTCTAGGGGATACACACTTACTACTTTGCGACCGTGGCGAGTCTCAAATTTGACGATCCCGTCTATCTTCGCAAAAATAGTATAATCCTTGCCCAGCCCCACATTAAAACCGGGATGAATCTTTGTCCCCCTCTGGCGAACGATTATGTTCCCTGCCCTTACGAACTGACCACCGTAACGTTTAACCCCTAACCTCTTACTCTGAGAATCCCGGCCGTTTCGGGAAGCGCCACCTGATTTCTTATGGGCCATGATTAACCTCCACTAAATTTGAATTTCTTTGATCTGAATATCTGTAAAATACTGTCGATGACCGCGCTTTTTCTTGTAATTTTTACGGCGCTTTTTCTTAAAAACAATAATTTTTTTGCTTCGACCCTGAGCCACGATGGTAGCCACTACCTTGGCACCCTCTACCAGAGGCTGCCCTATTTTGAGGTCTTCTCCATCTCCTACCAAGAGAACTTCCTCAAGTTCAATCTCCTGCCCAGGTTCTCCCGGAAGTTTTTCCACCCGGATAGTATCTCCAGGGCTTACCTTGTATTGTTTACCTCCAGTTTTTATGACCGCATACACGTCTCTCACCTCCAGCGGAACTAAGACCTGGGGCAAAATATCACCCTCACATTTTCTGTCAAGAAGCAGCTAAAGTTTAACCGCTTTTCGAAGATTTGCCAGAAGTCTTTCCTTCAATCTCCAATTTAGAACGAAGGTGGCCGATTAAATAAAGGGAGCCGGTGATAAGAAGGGGGGATCGATCTTGAGATAGAGCCTTTCTTAAGGCCTCCTGCGGGTCTTTGCACAAAAAGAAGCGCTTATTTATTTCTTCGGCAGGAAGCCATCTCTCCCACTCTTTGAGTGTGACTGGCCGTCGTGGCCCCGGTGGTTCGCAGAGAAAGACTTTCCGGGCCCCGGGAAGAAGCCGTTTTAACATTTCATAATAGGGCTTACCTCCTCCTTCATCAGAAGCCGCAAAAATAAGATTGTAGGAATCAAAACCTTCTTCTCTTAAAGCCGAAAGAAGGGCTTCTATGCCGTTAAGATTATGGGCCCCGTCAAAGATTAGCGGTGGCTGGCCAGGAAAGATTTCAAACCGCCCCGGCCAGCTGGCAGAGGATACCCCTTTGCGGACCAACGTCTCCTCAAGCTTCAAAACCCCTTTTTCTTCGAGAATTTCAGCCCCTTTAAGGGCCAGAGCGAGATTTCCCGCCTGAAAACATCCTCGCAGGGCAGGCTCAAGATCAAAAAATTTTTTCTGCCCCTGATAAAAGATCTTTCCCCCCTCGAAACGGGCATGAAAGTCTGGACCGTATTCAAAAACAGGGGCTTTAAGGCTCCGGGCCCTCTTAAGGATGACTCTTCGAGGTTCATCTAGGATCTTTCCCAGCACCAAAGGGATGCCTCTCTTGATAATGCCCGCCTTTTCCCGGGCTATGGCCTTAAGGCTGTCGCCCAGGTAAGCCTGGTGATCCAGGGCGATATTAGTGATAATAGCTATCTCTGGCCGAACTAAATTGGTAGCATCAAGACGCCCCCCAAGGCCACACTCTATCACTGCTATTTCCACCCCTTCCTGGGCAAAGGCCAAGAAGGCCAGGGCGGTCGTGAGTTCAAAATAGGTTGCTTTTGAAGAGCCGAGAGCTTTTTTAACGACCTCACAGTAAGTGGCAAATTTTTCCGAAGAAATAGGTCTGCCAGCGATAACAAAACGTTCACAAATGGAATTTAGGTGAGGTGAAGTATAAAGACCGGTTTTAAGCCCGTGATTTCTGATAATAGCTTCTAAAAAGGCCGCCGTTGAGCCTTTGCCGTTGGTCCCGGCAATGTGAACGGCCGAAAATTTTCTCTCAGGGTGCCCAAGCCTTTTAAGAAGACGATAAATCCGGGAAAGCCCGGGTTTAATGCCGTGGAATTCAAACCGGGAAAGCCAGGAAAGGGCCTCTTCAAACCGCATCTTTCCTCCGGAAGATTTTTTGAGCGCTTAAGACTCCCAGGGAAGCCAAAAAGAGGCTTGTGGGATCGAAAAAACGCTCCGGAATGAAAAGCTGTAATCCCTCCCTTACCCCTGAAAGCAAAAGAGCCCCTTTCAAAGATCCCCCGCTAAGCCCCCAGAAAAAGAAGATCAGGATCTCTCGCCAGAGATTGAAAAAGGCTTCCAGGGAAAAATTCAGGAGATAAAGCTTAAAGGGAATAAAGTTTTCAAGTTTGAGGCTGGATGGTAACTGGAAGTGATAGGGATAAAGGCCTTCTATAAGATAGGCCACGGCCAAAAAGGATCTTATTAAAGATGGCCTCGTCTGAAAAAGAAAATAGCAGGAAAAAGAAAGCGCAAAGCGAGCCGCTATTTTGGCTAAATTTAAGGAAACGGTCGCAAGAAACACCCTGCCAAATTCTAACCCCAAAATGAGACCAATGGCCCAGGGCAATGAAACTCTACGGAGAGCAAACCCCAAAAACACCGAAGGGAGGAAAATATTTTGCGGGTTTAAACCCAAGGAAAGGGCCTTCAGGTTTTGCTTGATTTCTCCCCAATCAAAGGTGAAAAAAAAGGGCTCGTAAAGAAAATAAATCGCCAGAAGGAAGGCGGTTAAATCCAGAGATTTTGTTTTTCCCCAGGGAAGTTTTAAGAGCTTGGGGCCCACAATTATTCCAAAACCTGCCCCGGCAAAGTTCATCATCAAATCCGTAAGAGAAGGGACCCTTCCGGGGAGATATTGCTGGAGAACTTCTACCAGAAGGCTAAGAGAGGCAGCCGCAAGAAGGCCTCCCAGCAGACGGAACCATCCCGAAAAACTCCAGGAAAAAAAGACTCCCAAAGGCACAAAAAAGAAAAAATTGCTCACGAGATCCGGAAGAGAATGGTGCTCGGGCCCCCAGGGAAAAGAAAGATCAAAAGGATGCCTTTCAGAGACCCAATTAAAGGGATAAAGGGCTAAATAGAGGATTATGGCCACACTTAAGAGCAAAAAGAGCCTGGCGGCCACAGGTGATATGGTGGTTTCCTCCTTGGATTTTGGTAAATTTGTTTTCAACTATGCTCCTCTTTCGGTATTTGAGTCTCGAACTCTGGAAGAATTTTATTCTGATCCTCTTCAGCTTGACAGGTCTTATTTTACTCACTCGCCTGGTAGCCCTGGTAGTAGAACTATCCTCTGAAAATCTGGCATTCTATGACTATTTACGCCTGATTATATATCTTGCCCCCCTATTTCTTACTTTTATTCTTCCTCTAGCCGCTCTTCTGGCCAGTATTTTCCTTTTTTTGCGTCTTTCTCAGGATCAGGAGCTTTTGGCCTTTGAAAGTCTTGGCATCCCTTTTTACAAACTTTTAATCCCTGTCTTTTTTATGAGTTTAATGGTCTTTTCCCTGTCTTTTTTAGTAACCCTCAAATATCAACCCTGGAGTAAAAGGGCCTTTCGGAGTTTTCTCTTTGAGCTTACCGAAAGAAAGATAGAAAAAGGGATTCTTCCCAAGAAGTTTATGTCCCTTATCCCGGGGCTTTCTATTTTTGTAGAAAGGGCCTGGAATGAGGGGCGTCGTTTTGCGGTGGTTTTCATGGTGGATGAGACCTCTCCTCAAGAAAGAGGGCTGATTTTTGCCCGCCGGGGGAAGTTACTTACCAAACCAGGACGTATAGAATTTCATCTTTTTGAGGGAAATCTGCACCTGGTAAGCAAAGATCTCCAGAAAATACAGGAAATGGAATTTGAAGAATATGTATATCGTCTGGACGTCAAAAAGCTCGAAAAAACGAGAAGACGCAGTCGGGGAGAAATGACACTTAAAGAGCTAAAAACCCTGGCAGCCCGTTATCCCCCCGGGCACAAAAAGCATCTTTATTATCTCACCGAATATTATCAAAGGCTTGCATTCCCCTGGGCAGCCTTTCTTTTGCCGTTGATAGGGGCGCCACTGGGGGCCATGGTCAGGGCTTCTGGCAAAGGAGCAGCCTTTTTCCTCGCGGTCTTCGTTTATTTGGTCTATTACTTTTTGCAATCCGGGGCCTCTTCTCTTGCTCAGGCAGGGGCCTTATCTCCTCCCCTGGCGCTTTCCTTACCCAATGTCTTTCTGGCAGCTGTAGCCTTGATACTTAATATCGCCTTCCAGAAAGGGAAAATTGGTCGCGGAAAATGAAGCTCTATTTAAAATATCTTCTGAAGTCTTTCTTCCTGAGTGCAACCCTCCTCTTACCCCTCTTAGTGGGGATTTATTCTCTGGTAGAATTTTTTGATAAACTGGACAATGTAACCAGAGCCAAAGCTCCCGTTTATTATCTTTGTGTCTATCTCTTTTTGCGTCTTCCGGAAATTTTTTTGGATCTCTGGCCCCTGGCCTTGAGTCTGGCAGCTTTACTGGCCTTTGCCTTCCTGGCCCGCGGAGGAGAACTTCTGGCCTTGAGAACACTCGGGTTTTCCCCGCGTAAAATTATCTGGCCTTATGTCTGGACTTCGCTTTTATTGACCATCTTCTTTCTTGGAGGTCTGGAGATGGTCCTTCCGAAAAGTGCTTACGAAGCCCGATTTTTTTGGGAAACCCGTATTCGGCACAAAGAGCCCAAAGGATTACTCGTAAAGGGTAAACTCTATTTTCGCGGAATTGATTCCTTCTTAATTGGCCAGGTAACCTCAAATGATGTAAGACGGCTCAAAGATGTGGTTTACGCTAAAGTAGATTCTCAGGGATTACCGGTGCAAATCATATGGGCAAAAGAAGCCTTCTTTAAGGAAAAAAAATGGTCTTTCAGAAAAGGCATTCTTAAGGATAAAGAAAGGCCCCCCAGCTGGTTTGAAGAAAAAGCGATGCGGCTTGAATTTTCTCCGGAAACTGTATTGGTAGTAAAGAGGACCCCCCGTTTACAATCTCTTAAAGATCTATGGGATCAGAGAAATTTTCTTCTAAAAGCAGAACTGCCAGCTTTGGCTGCTGAAAGCGAGATTGCTTACCGGGTGTTTTATCCCCTTCTGGCCCCTGTTCTAATTCTTTGGTCTTTACCCGCTCTTTTATTGCAACGGGGCAAACAGGCCCTCGGAAAGGGAATCACTTCAGGCGTAATTATTATCGCCTCTGTCCTGGGAATATTTTTTCTCGGTAAAAATCTGGCGGACGTAGGCTATCTCTCTCCTCTTATCCTTCAACCTTTAATCTGGATATGTATGTTTTTCTCTGGTGTAATTTTTCTTCTGAAGCTCAGGGCTTAAATTAAAAATAAGAAAGCCCGGCTGAGTTTTCAGCCGGGCTTTTCTCTTAAAATTATTACCCGGGCACCGACCTACTCTCCCACCGGGGTAACCCGGCAGTACCATCGGCCCTGGAGGGCTTAACGACC
>JALSPN010000149.1 GCA_026985945.1 Thermodesulfobacteriales bacterium | reverse complement strand
GGGCCTTCGGGTCTGGCAAAAGCGGGCGATGAGCACTTCGTCTTTGGCCTCTAAAAATACCAGCTCCAGGTGATATTTTTCTTCTCTTTTGACTTCCTGGTAAATTTCAGGAAACTTTTCAAGGAAGCTTTCCTCCCGCACGTCCATCACCAGGGCCACTTTTAGAGGGTCTTTTCCTCGATGCTGAGAGGCCTTGATCTCCAGAAAGGCCGGAAGGAGGGTTACGGGCAGGTTGTCCACCCCGAAATAGCCCAGGTCCTCGAAGGCACGCAAGGAGGTGCTTTTACCTGAGCCTGAAAGCCCTGTAATAATAACTGTTTGGAGCAGTTTAGAACGCGTGATCCACCTCTTCTAAAATTTTTTTAATTTCTTGGGCCGAACGCGCTGCCAGAAGGCGTTGACGGACTTTTTCCTGCTTGAGAATGCGGGCCAGATGGGCCAGGATTTTCAAGTAGAGAGAGGATTCGTTTGTCGGAGCCAGAACCACGAAAATGAGTTTGACCGGCTTCTTGTCCAGAGCCTCAAACTCAAGCCCCTCCCGCTTGATCCCCGCTGTAATAACAAGCTTCTCTAGATCTTCAAGGCGGCAATGGGGGATGGCTATCTCTTCCCCAATGGCGGTAGAACCGAGACGTTCTCTTTCTTCAAGCATTTTTTGGATCTTTTCAGCTGAGACCCGTACTTTTCCGGCAAGACAGGAGGCTATCTCTCCAAAAAAATCCCATTTATTTCGAGACTTTACCTCGCAAAGAATGCACTCTTCCACCAAATAATCACAAATCTTCATAGGTGCTCTTTATACTCCGCTTGGAAGGAGGTGCAAAGAGTGAAGGGGGGGAGCCCCCTTCACTCTAAGAAAGCTCTGGAAGGATCAAAACATAGGAGTTTCCCCGTCGATAAAGGACGTTAACCGAGGCCGTATCAGGATTATTAAAGATGAGAAAGTCTCTTCCAGTAGCCTTTATCTGTTCGAGAGCCTCTTCAACCGACATAGGTTTTACAAAAACCCGTTCTATTTCGACGGCCGGGGCCTCTTCTTCCGGAATAAATTCTGTCAGAGCTGCAGATTCAAACTCTTTGGGAGCCCTTTTCCGATTTTTTCTCTTTTCACGCAATTTTTTGACCTGCGTTTCAAGCTTTGCCGCCACCAGATCAATAGCCTCATACATGTCAGAAGTCTCTTCTCTTCCTGTAATGTTATACCCATCCCCCACCAGAGTCACTTCCGCTTCCTGACGAAATTTCTCCGCCTTAAGAATAACATGGGCCTCTACCGGACCGTAAAAATACTTTTCAAGCTTGGAAATCCTTTTCTGGACATACTCCTTAAGACCCGGGGAAGAATCAAGATGTCGGAAGGTAATGTTGATCTGCATAAATCCTCCTTTCGGTGTTTGTTGGAGGTGTTATTTGGAAAATTTGCCTTTACGCCTGTTTGCAGGCAAAATACCCAATTGATCCCGATATTTGGCTACTGTCCTCCTCGCTATCTTTATATTATAGTTCTTATTCAAGATATCGGCTATTTTCTGATCGCTATAAGGCTTTTGAGGATTTTCCTGGGCGATGATTTCCCGGATGTATTGTTTTACCGTTTCCGCTGAAATTTCTTCCCCGGAACCACTACGGTAGCCGGTAGAAAAGAAGTATTTGAGCTCAAAGATCCCGTGGGGGGTGTCCATATATTTGCCGGTGGTTACCCGGCTTACGGTTGATTCGTGAAGCCCCACATCGAGGGCCACCTCTCTCAAAACCAGGGGTTTGAGACCGGCTATCCCCTTTTCGAAAAAGTCTCTCTGAAAACGAACGATGCTTTCGGAAACCTTGAGGAGAGTCCGATGTCGCTGCTCAATGCTTTTGATGAGCCAGGTAGCAGCACGAAGCTTCTTCTGAATGTATTGCTTGGCTGCCAGAGGGACCGAAGGGTCGGAGAGAAGTTTCCGGTAATAAGGGCTGATCCTTAAGCGCGGAAGGCCTTCGTCATTCAGGCGAACAATCCATTCCTCCCCCTCTTTAAATACCAGGACATCAGGTTCGACATATTGGGGCTCAGTTTCCGTAAAGTTGCGGGCCGGAATGGGCTCAAGCCCCCGAATGATCTCTACCGCCGCCTCTATTTCAGCCATGGAGACACCAAGCTTTTTGGCAAGCCGGGCAAAGCGGCCAAGTTCTAGATCCTTCAGGTGGTGTTTGACCAGTTCTTCCGCCAGAGAACCCTTAAGACCCAGATATTCGAGCTGGACCAGGAGACATTCCTTAAGATCAAGAGAGGCCACTCCCGTAGGGTCAAAAAACTGGATCTTCTTTCGGACCCTTTCGACTTCTTCCTCAGAGACAGAAAGATCCTGGGCGATTTCAGCCACAGAAAGGGTCAAATATCCCCTCTCATTCAGATTTCCGATGATATATTCCCCGATTTCTCGCTCTTTCTCTTCAAGATCAGAGAGGTATAGCTGCCAGAGAAGATGAGAAGCCAGGTTCTCAGAGCTTGAAAGCTTCCGCTCGTAATCAAGGGCTTCTTTTTGCTCAAAGGCAAAACTGGGATAGGCACTACCCGCATCCTGAAAATAGGCCTCCCAGTCAAAATCTTTTAAAGCCTCCGCTCCAAGAGGGCTTTCCGCGGCCAGAGAAATTCC
>JALSPN010000148.1 GCA_026985945.1 Thermodesulfobacteriales bacterium | reverse complement strand
CCGCTGTTCCATGTGTGGGGAACTCTGTGCCCTGGAACAGGCAGAAGTGGTCTTCAGGGATTTTCTCAAAGGTTCCAAGAAAAACGACTAAAGCTCGGCCTTTAAAAGGCCTTTTTCCAGGACCTCCGGGGAGACGTAAATAACCAGCACTCCCCGGAGATCCCCCTCTTTTTCCGGAGCCGGGCTTTTTTCGGGATAAATACGGCGCAGGGTTTCATCATAAGGAGACTGCCTTCCGTGGCATAAAAGACATTGGGGGCCATCAGTTATGGGCACCACATAGGCGTAAAGGACCTTGTCTCTTTTTTCTTCGACCACAATCCGGGGTTGATAACGGCCTTCTATCTCGTGGGCCTCAAGAATGGAAAGGATTGTATCTCTTATGGTCGGCGGGGGGATGTTGGCCACGTCCGTATAGGTAAGGGAGAAAAAGGCCACCTTTACCCCTGGATTTCCCAGTTCCTCTCTTAAAGAAAAAGTTAACTTTTCAGGTAAACGGGCGCAGCGCTTAAAAAGGCCTTCTTTTTCTGCAGTTTCAAGATTTTTTCCGATCTCTTCCTTCTGGATTTGATAGAATTTTTGAAGGGCCAGGTGGCCGATTTTTGCCAGCATCTCAAGCGGTTCAGCCAGGGCGGAAGCGACCAGAGAGAAAAAAACAACAAAAACCAAAAGGTCCTTATTCCTCAAGGATGGCCCCCCTGGCTCCAGAGGTAACCAGCCTGGCATAACGGGCAAGCACCCCCCGCACTTTGCGTTTCTTAGGCTTCCAGTCTTTGCGTCTCCTTTCAAGCTCTCCTTCGGAAACCTTAAGGACTAAACGCCTGTTGGGAATGTCAATCTCGATAAGATCTCCTTCTTTTACCAGGGCGATAGGGCCTCCTTCAGCTGCTTCTGGCGAAATATGCCCCACACAGGCCCCCTGGGTGCCCCCACTGAAACGACCATCAGTGAGAAGGGCTACCGAACGCCCAAGGCCTACCCCGATAATAGCAGAGGTGGGAGAGAGCATTTCCCTCATTCCCGGGCCCCCTTTGGGCCCCTCGTAACGGATGACGACCACATCCCCTTCCCGGATTTTGCCTCCAAGAATGGCCTCGTAGGCTTCTTCTTCGGAATCAAACACTCGCGCCGGGCCTTCATGATGAAGCATCTCCGGGGCCACGGCACTTGCTTTGACCACCGCGCCTTCTGGGGCCAGGTTCCCCCAGAGGATGGCGATGCCTCCCTCGGGTCGGTATGGCTCTTCAAAGGCTCTAATGACCTCGTGGTTTAAGACTCTGGCCTTTTTGAGGTTTTCTCCCACTGTTTTTCCGGTAACTGTCTTTACCCGTTTGTGGATAAGTTTGCCTTTGGTAAGCTCTGCCATCACCGCGGGGATACCGCCTGCTTCGTGTAAATCTACCACGCTGTGGGGCCCTGCCGGGATAAGGGAACAGAGGCAAGGGGTCTTGCGGGAAATCTCATCAAAAAGCTCCAGAGGCAGAGAAAGTCCGGCTTCGTGGGCGATAGCGGGAAGATGGAGCACCGTATTGGTAGAGCAGCCAAGCGCCATGTCAACGGCAATGGCATTGCGAAAGGCCTCTTCCGTGGCAATCTTGCGGGGAGTCAGTTTCTTCTTGAGGAGCTGCATCACCTGGGCCCCGGCCTGTTTGGCAAGCCGAATGCGGGCTGAAGACACGGCCGGGATAGTGCCATTTCCGGGAAGGGCAAGCCCCAGGGCTTCGGTCAGACAATTCATGGAGTTGGCGGTAAACATCCCGGCGCAGGAACCACAGGTGGGACAGGCCTCCTCCTCAAGTTCGCAGAGCTCTTCTTCTTTCATCTCGCCGGAACGGACTTTCCCGATGGCCTCAAAGACCGAAATGAGATTTACTTTTTTCCCCTTATATCTTCCGGGAAGCATCGGGCCACCTGAAACCACGATGGCCGGAATATCAAGCCTTAAGGCCGCCATAAGCATCCCGGGAACGATCTTGTCACAGTTGGGCACCAGAACCAGGGCATCAAAGGCGTGCGCACGGGCCATAATTTCCACGGAATCAGCGATGATCTCGCGAGAGACCAGGGAATATTTCATGCCTTCATGGTTCATGGCGATTCCATCACAGACCCCGATAACACCAAATTCAAGGGGAGTTCCCCCCGCTGCCCTTACTCCGGCCTTGACGGCTTCCACGATCTGGCGAAGATGGACATGGCCCGGAATGATCTCGTTAAAGGAGTTGGCAATTCCCACCAAAGGGCGGGCCAATTCTTCATCGGTAAACCCTGCTGCCTTGAGAAGAGAACGATGTGGAGCCCGCTCAAGCCCCTTTTTGACGGCATCACTTTTCATTCGTTACCTCCTGAGGAAGATAAGAACGTAATTTCTTTATATCCAGAGTCGGTTTTCCTTCATTCTTGCAAATATCTTCTAACTTTTCGAAACGTTTTAGCATCTTTTCCACTTTACCTTTTAAAGAGGGATCTTTCCAGGCCTCTCTGGGAGTTTTACCCTCAAGCTCTGGTTCCGGTGTATCCAGCCAGGCCAGATATTCAAGCCATCTAATGTCTTTTTCCTCTTCAGGAGAAAATTGAGAAGCTGATTCTTCAGCTTTATCCTTACTTTTAATTTGACGCCAATCAAGAAATTCTTCTACAAGAAAATGTACTT
>JALSPN010000147.1 GCA_026985945.1 Thermodesulfobacteriales bacterium | reverse complement strand
AAGCCCCTTGCGTTAAAAGAGCTAAAGCTGTGCTAAGAGATAGCCCAGGCTGGAGAGCTTTGCAAGGATGGAAATAAAACTTGAGCTCTTACCAGAAGAAAAAAGAGGCCGGCTTTCCGTGCACAAAAACCTCCCCTTTGGCCGTATTTTTACCGATCACATGTTTTTCATGTTTTATCGGGAAGAGGAAGGCTGGCAGGGGGCCTGTATCAAACCCTACGAACCCATCTGCCTTGATCCGGCAGCGGTGGTCTTCCATTATAGTCAAACTATTTTTGAGGGGCTTAAGGCCTACTACGGAGTGGATGGACGCATTCGTCTCTTTCGGCCTGAGCGCAATATGGCCCGGATGAACCGCTCCGCCCGGCGCATGTGCATGCCCCAAATTGACGAAGACTTTGTCTTGAAGGCCCTCAAAAAACTCGTGGCCATCGAAAGGGAGTGGATCCCTCGCGAGAAGGGCTCTGCCCTTTATATTCGTCCTCTTATGATGGGGACCGAGGCCTTCTTAGGGGTTAAACCAAGCTCCGAATATATTTTCTTCATTATTCTTTCTCCGGTAGGGGCCTACTACAAAGAAGGTTTTAATCCTGTCACCATTTACATCACCGACAAATATGTCCGTGCCGCTCCTGGTGGGGTAGGAGACGTCAAGACCGGTGGCAACTACGCGGCAAGTCTTATGGCTTCAGAGGAGGCCAAAAGACTTGGTTACACCCAGGTCCTCTGGCTTGATGCCGTTGAAAGACGCTATGTAGAAGAAGTGGGAACCATGAACATCTTTTTCTATTTTGAAGATGAGCTGGCCACCCCTGCCCTCACCGGCACCATTCTTCCAGGAATTACCCGTGAATCAGTCATCCAGATGGCAAAAGACTGGGGGATCCCGGTAAAAGAACGGAGAATTTCTATCGAAGAAGTGCTTGAAGGGGCAGAAAGCGGGCGTCTCAAAGAATGCTTTGGCACGGGCACTGCTGCGGTAATCTCCCCCGTAGGGTGTCTGGCCTATAAAGGGAAGGAATACGTCATCAATAAGGGGCAAACTGGTCCTCTGGCCCGCAGGCTTTTTGAGGAACTTACCGGGATCCAATATGGTGAGAAGCCTGACCCTTACGGCTGGATTCAATTCGTCCCTTAAGGGCTTTTTCTTCCCGTAGAAGTTTTTGAAGAAGGTCTTCAATATCTTTAAATTTCAGCTTGACTCTGGGTGATCTGCTAAAACGCTTCTGAAGGACTCTTTCTTCTCCCCAAATGACCACCTCTTTAATTACCTCTTCAAGTTCAGCCACGTTTCTCGGCCAGGGATGGAGAAGAAAGCGTTCGAATAATTTGAGCGAAAGAGAGAGGGCCTCCCGGCGATAAATCCAGGCATAATTCTCTAAAAAATATTGGGCCAGCAGGGGAAGATCGATTAGCCTTTCTTTCAAAGGAGGAATGCGGATGGCAAATTCTGCCAGTTTGAAAAAAATCTCCGGAAGTATTTTTCCTTCCTGAAGAAGCTTTTCCGGCGGGGTAGCTACTGAAAGAATGAGTTTTACTTTGCTATAAACAGGTTCTTTGGCTCCCAAAGGGTAAAAACAGCCATTTTCCAGAAAGAGTAAAAGCCTTTGCTGGGCAGAAAGGGGCAGATCTTCCAGGTTTTCGATATAAAGGACGCCATTTTCTGCCTTAGAAAAGGCCCCTTCTTTGCTTTTCTTGAGGTTTTTTATCACTCCGGATTTAAAACCAAAAAGAAGTGGTTCAATCATTTCTTCGGGGAGGGCAGCAGCGGCAAATTTGACAAACTTGCCTCCTCGGCGAGCATGAAAATGACGAGCTAAAAGTTCCTTGCCCACTCCTTTAGGACCAAGGAGCAGGATGGGTTCAGGAAGGTGTGCCAAGACCGGGATAGAGTCCCTAATATGAACGATCTTTTCATCTTCACCAAGAAAAGGATATTCCCTTTCTTCAGTAGTTAAAGGGAATTTACGCTCAAAAAGCTTTTCAATAAAAGTATAGAGCCTGCTAGGGGTAAAGGGCCTTTTGAAGTAAGAAATTCGAACTCCCTCAAAAGGTAAGTGTTTACGTTTCCGGCTAATGGCCAAAACATAAGTACGCTTGGGGATCTCCTCGGGAATACGGGCCAATTCCTTTGGCTCAATTTTTGCAGGCTCAACCAAGATGAGGAGCTGAGCCCGGTCAAGGCTCGTAGGAGAGCACTTGGCCAAGTCTAACAAATGGGCGACATACCGCCCAAGTGGCTCTTCTCCAGCTACTACGCAAAAAGAAATCATTTAAGTAACACTTAATGCAAAAAATGTACCACATAACTGAAAAGAAAAAGTTTAATTCAAGGGCCAAAATTTCCCCAAAAAAGGCTTTTTTGAGAATTAAGTTCAAAAGCAAAGGTCAAAATTTTGACTCAAATGGAAAAATTTTTCCCTTTTTGGAGAAAAAATTTCCCTCTCTTATATTAAAAATCGACAATCTTCTTGGCCTGGGCGGTGGCTCGCTGAACGGAGACGGCTTTGTCCAGATCAAGGTCTGCCAGTTCTTCTTCTCCCATATCCCGGTAAACCTGGCTGCGGGCCATAAAAGCAGCGGCGTAAAGGGGCTCAAGGTCAATGGCCTTATTGAAGCACTCAAGGGCTTTTTCAAGCTCTTTTTTACGATAG
>JALSPN010000146.1 GCA_026985945.1 Thermodesulfobacteriales bacterium | reverse complement strand
CGGCAGAAGTGGCCAATCTGGTTTCTCAGATGGCCAAAGTAAGACCCCGCATCAGTGATCTCATCTTTACCCCCGGAAGGCCCTTTCAGGTAGCAGCCGACGGGAAACTGCATCCGGTAAAGCTTCCTCAATTTCCGTTAGAAGAGCTTACTCCTTTTCATACCGAGGTCCTGTCCCTGGCCCTTATCGGACGGCAGCGCCGGCTCCTTAGAGACCTTCTTCGCTCCGGTTCGGCGGATTTTTCCTACCATCTCCCTGACGGGACCCGTTTCAGGGTAAATGTCTTTTCGCGCCAGGGGGCCTATGCCATTGTGATGCGGCGTCTGTCATCGCGACCTCCGCGAATAAAAGAGCTGGGGCTTCCTGAGGCCTGTTACAAAATGGCCCGTGAAAAATCCGGTATCATTCTCGTGACCGGTGCCACCGGGCAGGGAAAGACCACCACGCTGGCGGCCATCCTGGAAGAAATTAATCATGAGGAACCACTTCATATCGTAACCCTTGAAGATCCGGTAGAATATGTTCATACCCCCATGAAAGCCACTTTTAATCAGCGAGAACTCGGCAGAGACTTTGATACTTTTGCCAACGGTTTGCGGGCTGCCTTACGCCAGGCTCCCCATGTCATCCTGGTAGGGGAGATTCGGGACCGGGACACCATGGAAGTGGCCCTTTCAGCCGCTGAGACCGGTCATCTCGTTTTCTCTACCATGCATACCATCGGAGCCGGCAATACTATCAACCGCATCCTGGGTTTTTTTACCGTGGAAGAAGAAAGGCAGATCCGCATGCGCCTTGCCGATACTATTAGGTGGATTGTGGGGCAAAAACTTATCCCCAAAAAAGACGGAGGGCGGGTGGCCATTTTTGATATTCTCTACAACAACATCCGGGCCAAGGAGACCATTATTAAGGGAGAAGACGAAAATCGCACCTTCTACGATATAATGAGTAAAGGCTCCCCCTATCACATGCACACCTTCGACCAGCACCTTCTCTCCCTTTATGAAAAGGGGATCATCACGGAAGAAGTAGCCCTGGCTTACTGCACCCGTCGCGACGTGGTGGGCCGGGGGATAGATTTCATTAAAACGAAACGGGGAGAGAAGACCAGCGATCTTGAAGAGAAATTGACCATCGAAATAGAAGAACGGAGGAAATGGTGATTGAGGCCCGCTGTGTAGGTTGTGGCAAAAGATTCCGTTTAAAAGGAGACCCGCAAGCCGTGGACTTTCTGTCCCTCCCCTGTCCGGAATGTGGAGGGATGCTTGAGATGGTCTCTAAGGAAGGAGAGACTTATTCGGAGATGGAATTCTTGCTTGAAAAACCCCTGGCGCTGGTCTTCTGGGATCATCCCGCTGACAAGGCCTCTTTTATGAAGGCCTTAGTAAAGCTTGGATATGAGGTACGACCTATCCGAAAACCCGCCCTTCTCTCCCAGTGGTTGCGCTTCAACCCCCCGGCGCTTTTGGTCTTTGTGTGCGAAGAAGGAAAAGAGCTTGATCCTTATCTCCGAATCTTAAATTCCCTTCCGATGACCGAGAGGCGTAAGATTTTTGTGGTCTGGGTTACTTCGCGAGCAAAGACATTAGATCCCCGCCTAGCATATCTCAAAGGCATAGAGCTTGTTATAAATTGGGAAGATCTTTCCCGTTTTCCGGATCTCCTGAAAAGGGGTCAGAAGATCTGGCAAGATTTTTATACTCCATTTCTTGAGGTAGAAGAGGCCCTCTCAAAAGAGATTTGAGCTTGCATCTCGAAAAAACTGCCTTACTTATCCTAGGGGAAGTTTTTAAAAAAACAGGCGGGGGGTATTATGAGCGTCATCAAAAAAGCCGTTCTTCCGGTAGCAGGGCTCGGCACCAGGTTTCTTCCGGCAACCAAAGCCATCCCCAAAGAGATGCTTACCGTGGTGGATCGTCCTACCATTCAGTACATCGTCGAGGAAGCGGTAAATTCCGGGGCAAAACAGATAATTCTGGTCACGGCGGCGGGAAAATCCGCTATTGAAAACCACTTTGATTACTCTTACGAACTGGAATCTTATCTTGAAGCCAAAGGCAAATACGATCTTCTGGAGGAAGTAAGAAGAGTGACCAATCTTATCGAAGATATTATTTCCGTCCGTCAGAAAAAGCCCCTGGGGCTGGGGCATGCCGTTTATGTGACCCGGCACGTGGTAGGGAAGGAGCCCTTTGCCGTTCTTTTAGGGGACGATCTGGTAGATGCTGAGGTTCCCTGTCTCAAACAGATGATAGAGGTCTTTGAGGAATTTAAGGGGCCGGTGATTGCCGTTCAGCGGGTTCCAAAAGAGGAGATTCATCGCTACGGAATCGTAGCCGGCGAGAAAGTGGGGGACCGCGTCTTTCGGGTGCGGGAGATGAAAGAAAAACCCCGGCCAGAGGAGATAGACTCAGATCTTGCCATTATCGGGCGCTACATTCTTATCCCTGAAATCTATGATTATCTGGCCCGAACCAAACCGGGAGTAGGGGGAGAGATCCAGCTTACCGATGCTCTGGCAGCCTTGAAGGATGATCATCCGGTCTATGCCTACGAATTTGAGGGGACCCGCTATGATGCCGGGGATAAATTTGGCTTTATGCAAGCAGTGATAACTTTTGCCTTGAAGCATCCCGAAATCGGGGAAAAGGTTCGCAGGTATCTAAAAGAAAAGCTTAACGAGCTCTAAATGCCCGCTCAAAAAAGTGGCAGGGCGGTGGATGTCGCTCTGCCCTATCGTCTGGGGCGCCTCACCTATTCCTATGAGGGGCCCCTTATCCCTGGGGCCCGGGTGCTGGTCCCGCTAAAGGGGAAGACGAAAGTCGGTCTTCTTCTGGGAGAGGCTCCAGAGCCTCCCTCCGCATATTTAAAAGAAGTTCTGGCCCTCGTTGACGAGGCCCCGATAGTTCCCTCGCGTCTCCTTGATTTTTTGCTCTGGACAGCGGATTTTCATCTTGCCCCTGAAGGAGAGGTGATCAAATATGCCCTGCCTGCAAGCCTTTTCCGTCTTCCCAGAAAGAAAAAAATCAGGCCTTTCAAAGAACTCGTTTGCGAACAGGCCCCCAAAGCCTTTGCCATCACTTTGCTCTGGGAAGAGGGCTTCATAAAAAGAATTGAAAAAATCTGCCAGCTGGTGGCGAGAACGATAGAGTCCGGAAAAAGGGCCCTTCTTATGGTGCCTGACCGTGAACTTCTTTCTTTATACCTCGACGAACTAAAAGATCTTTCTCCTGTTTCCTACTCAGCAGATCTCACTCCCAAAAGAAGAGAAGAGATCTGGTTTGATCTTCTTTGCGGAAAAATTCGCCTGATAGTAGGGACCAGACTTGCGCTTTTCCTGCCCTTTCCAAGCCTTGAGCTTCTGGTGTTAGATGAGGAAGAACACCACGGCTACAAGCAGGAAGAGGGGTTTCGGGGCCAGTTTCGGGATCTTGCCCTCATGAGGGCCAAAATGGAAGGGGCAAGGCTTTATCTGGCTTCTTCCTCGCCCTCGGTAAAGAGCTATTACTTTGCCGAGAAGGGTAAATATCGGCTGGAAAAAGGGAAAGAACTTATAGCTCCTCTAATTCTGGAGGATCTCAGCGGAGTTAAGGGCCTTCTCTCCCAAAGACTCCTTAACCGTTTGCGAAGAGTTCTGGCAGAAGGAGGCCAGGCCCTTCTTTTTCTCAATCGTCTGGGTTACGCTCCAGCCCTGGTGTGTGAAGATTGTGGCTTTGTCTGGGAATGCCCCCGCTGTCACCTCCCCCTGCGCTGGTTCAAAAAGGAAGAAACTCTCCGTTGCAGGCTTTGCACTTACGGTATCAAGGCCAAACCTGTCTGCCCTTCCTGCGGGCTGGGTTCTCCTAAACCGCTGGGCACGGGAAGTGAACGCCTGGCAGAGATCCTGAAAAACTTTTTTCCCGAGGCTGAAATCAGGTCTTACGGGGATGGGGCCTGGCAGGAGGCAGATTTTATTATTTCAACGGCAAGAATCCCTCGCTGGCCCAGCTTTCCAAGGCTTTCACTGGTGGCGGTGGTCCTTGCGGATCAGCTCTTCACCCCTCCCAGTTATCTCACCACCGAGCGGGCCTATCAGCAACTTAAGAAACTTTCTTTCCTGGCCAGAGAAAAGGGTGCAGATTTTTTAGTGCAGACTTATCGCCCGGAGCATCACGTTTTTAAGGGGCTTAGGTGGGGCTACAAATATTTTTTGAGGGAAGAACTTTCTTTTCGTTACCGGGAAAAATATCCTCCCTTTGGGCGTCTGGCCGAATTGATCCTTAAAACCAAATCGAACTTGGTAGAGGAAGTGGAAGTTCTGGTCGAAAAGTTTTTGAGGGAAGAGGGGCTTGATTACGTGGGGCCTTTGATAGAAAGTCCACGGGGTAAGGCTTCACTAATCTATTTGCTGAAAGCCCCTAGAGCCGATTTTATAAGAGAGCCTCTGGCGTCTTTAAAGGGTATGCTGAAAGATTCTTTCGGACAGAGCGTAAGATTTGTGGTAGATATGAGTCCGGAATAGTTTTATCTTCTCTTGTCAAGCGCTTGCGCCGTAAGTATCATGCTTTCTAAATGGAAGAAGAAAAATTTTTGCCCAGGCTTCCAAAGTTTAAAAAAACGCGCTTTACAGGAGAGGAAATGGCTATACCTCGTTTTGGGGCACAGACAAGGTCGGGGCGAGGGGTCAGTCATCAACCCCTGATCAACTTTGATCTGACCCCGGAGGATCTGGAAAGTTATCTTGACGAATATGTGATTTCTCAAGCCGAGGCCAAAGCCGTTTTGGCCACCAAGATGTGCACCCACTTTCGGCGGGTGCGCTACATGCTGGAGAGAGGGGGCCGGTTTCAGGATGCCGGCTTCGTCAAAAACAACGTCATCATGATTGGCCCTACAGGGGTGGGCAAGACTTATATGGTCAAGCTGGTGGCCCAGAGGCTTGGGGTTCCTTTTGTAAAGGGTGATGCCACCAAGTTTAGCGAAACCGGCTATGTGGGTGGAGATGTCGAAGATCTCATAAGAGATCTGGTCCAGGAGGCTGACGGCGATGTGGAAAGGGCCCAGTTTGGAATTGTCTATCTGGACGAGATAGATAAAATCGCCTCCTCTGGAAATCTCATCGGCCCTGATGTTTCTCGCACCGGGGTCCAGAGGGCCCTTTTGAAACCCCTTGAAGAAACAGAAGTAGATCTCCGGGTCCCCCATGATCCGGTAAGTCAGCTGGAAGCCATTGAATATTATCGCCGCACCGGCCAGCGGAAAAAAAGGACCATTAACACCCGTTATATCCTCTTTGTGGTTTCTGGGGCCTTCTCCGGGCTGGAAGAGATTATTCGAAAACGTCTCCGCAAGCAGGGCCTGGGTTTTATGGCAGATGTGGCCTCCAAAAACGAGACCGATATCAATTACCTGCGTTTCGTGAAGACCGAAGATCTCATCGCTTACGGATTTGAGTCGGAATTTGTCGGTCGTCTGCCGGTAATTACGGTTTTTGACCCTCTTACCGTAGAAGATCTCTATCTTATTCTCTGTAACCCTAACAGCGCGGTCATCGTGAATAAGAAAAGAGATTTTCGGGCCTACGGGATAGATCTGGTCTTTGAAGACGAGGCCTTAAAGCTTTTAGCCGAACAGGCAGAGAGAGAAAAAACCGGGGCCCGGGCCCTCGTAAGAGTGATTGAGCGCGCACTTATTCCCTTTGAGAAAAGGCTCCCTTCCCTGGGGGCTAAATTCCTGGTGGTTACCAAAGAATTGATCGAAGACCCTCAGGCCTGGCTTTCTCATCTGGAAAACACTCTTCATGATCCCTCCTGGGAAGGGCGCTATCAGGAGGCCCTCGAAGAAGAGGCCGAGCGCATTAAAAAATTCATCTCCGAGAGAAAAAAGGCCTTTTCTCGCTGGCACAATTTAAAGCTTACTCCGGAACGGGTGGAGCTTGCGATCAAACTCCATCGGCGAGACGATCTCGATATTCATCAGGCTTTAGAAGAGCTTTTTATTCTTCTGAGGCAGGTCAAAAATTACGAACGCAGCTTTGAGAGACGCTCGGGCTTTAAGGTGATTTTTTCAGACGAAGCGGTGGATCGTATCTTAAAACACATCATTGAAATGGATCAGGGGGTTTATGCTTACTGTGATCGGATCGTGAACCTTCTCGAATATGGTTTGCGCCTTATAAACGAACGCACCGGAAAGGTCAACTTCATTATCCCTAAAGAGGCCGTGGATCATCCCGAAGAATATCTAAACCGCCTCATCAGGCAAACCTACCATCCTGGCAAATCATGAAAAAAGTCCTTTTAGCCGTGGCCAAGGCCTTAGCCCTTGATTTTGAAAAAGTATTGAAGGAAGAAGGCTTCCTCATCCTGCGGGCCGGTGACGGCCAGGAGCTTCTTGATCTTGCCCGGGAAGAAAGACCGGATCTCATCATTTTAGAACGCAATCTTCCGGTCTTAGACGGGCTTTCGGCCATTTTGCTTCTCAAAAATAATAAAATAACCCAGAAGATCCCCGTAGTGGCCGTGTGTGAGGGAAAATGCAATCAGGAAGAACAGGCCCGCGACGCCGGTTGCGATGCCTATCTTACAAGACCTTTAAATGCTGATAAAATAAGACAAATTCTAAAAGAACTAATACAGAGGTGAAGTCGTGATCGGAATTTCCAAACTTTATTGTGGCACGGTAGAGGCTTCAGACCCTCTTCGTTACGGGCGGCGGGCAAAAGATCTGCCCTCTCATCTTCTCCAGTTCTCCAAAGATAAGAAGCCCGTTGTGGTC
The DNA here is from genome assembly GCA_026985945.1 of Thermodesulfobacteriales bacterium. GTDB lineage: Bacteria > Desulfobacterota > Thermodesulfobacteria > Thermodesulfobacteriales > Thermodesulfatatoraceae > Thermodesulfatator. The sequence goes on along the minus strand of JALSPN010000146.1, from coordinate 4,054 downwards.
TGGAACGTAACCAAAAGATGCAATCTCCGCTGTATTCACTGTTATGCCCATGCTACGGCCAAGGCCCATCCCGATGAGCTTACCACCCAAGAGGGATTTGCCCTCATTGAGGATCTTGCCCGGTTTGGTTCTCCGGTGCTCCTTTTTTCAGGCGGAGAACCCCTTATGCGAGAAGACATCCTCGATCTTATCCACAAGGCCGTTTCTCTTGGTATGAGGGCGGTGCTTTCCACTAACGGGGTTTTGATAGACCGGGCCCTGGCAAGAGAGCTTAAAAAGCTTGGCCTTTCCTACGTGGGTATCAGCCTTGACGGCCTGGAAGAAGTTCACGATAAGTTTCGAGGCGTAAAGGGGGCCTTTGCCAAGGCGATGGAGGCGGTAGAAAATTGCCAGGCGGAAGGGATAAAAGTAGGCCTGCGTTTTACCATTAATCGCTTAAACGCTCAGGAAATCCCAAAAGTATTTGATCTGGTAGAAGAAAGAAGGATTCCTCGCATCTGTTTCTATCACCTGGTTTATGCCGGCCGGGGCACCAAGCTTATGGAAGAAGATCTGTCTCACGAAGAAACCCGTTACTGGGTGGATTACATCATCGATCGCACCAAGGAACTTCACGACAAAGGGCATAAAGTGGAGGTCCTCACGGTGGATAACCATGCCGATGGCCCGTATCTCTACCTGCGTATGAAACGGGAGGGCAATCCGCGGGCCGAAGAGGTCCTTGAGCTCTTGCGCATGAACGGGGGGAACAATTCCGGGGTAGGCATAGGTTGTGTTTCCTGGGATGGCTCTGTTCATGCGGATCAATTCTGGCGCCATTATTCTTTCGGCAACGTAAGAGAGAGGCCTTTTAGTGAAATCTGGATGGATACCAGCGATCCGCTGATGGCCAAACTCAAAGAAAAATGGAAACATGTAAAAGGGCGTTGTGCCCGCTGTCGTTTTCTGGACTGTTGTGCCGGGAATTTCCGGGTGCGGGCGGAAGCAGCTACCGGAGACCTCTGGGCTCCTGACCCCGCTTGCTACCTTACGGATGAAGAAATTGGTATCGCCTAGATTATCGAAAGGAGGTCCAAAATGCCAAAGATCAAGAGGGCACTTATCAGTGTTACGGATAAGACCGGGGTGGCGGAATTCGCAAAAGTCCTAAGTGAGATGGGGGTTGAGATCATTTCAACCGGTGGCACGGCCCGGGTTATCCGGGAAGCCGGAGTCCCGGTAACAGATGTTTCAGAGGTTACCGGTTTTCCGGAGATGCTTGATGGGCGGGTGAAGACCCTTCATCCCAAAATTCACGGCGGGATCCTGGCTATCCGCTCTAACCCCGAACACATGAGGCAGCTGGAAGAGCAGGGGATCAAACCCATCGATCTGGTGGTGGTTAACCTCTACGCCTTTGAAAAGACCGTGGCCAGGGGGGCAAGTCTTGAAGAGGCCATTGAAAACATCGATATCGGTGGCCCCACACTTCTGCGTGCGGCAGCCAAAAACTACCGCGATGTGACCGTGGTGGTCGATCCTCAGGATTACGAAAAGATCCTGGCTGAAATGCGCGAAAACGGGGGTGAAACCACCCTCAAAACCCGCTTTGAACTGGCCCGTAAAGTCTTTGAAACCACCAGTAAATACGACACCGCTATTTATAACTATCTCAAGGGGATTGATCCTGAGACTCTGTCCTGATGATCTGTGTATCTTTGCTGGAAGAAGACTTACAAACTGCTCTTGAGCTTTTACCGAAGGCGGAAGCGGTTGCGGATCTCGTAGAAATAAGGCTTGATGCCCTCAAAGAGCCGGCCTGTAAACCTTTTCTTGAAAGGGCCCGTCGTCCCCTTCTTTTTACTTTTCGTTGCCCGGAGGAAGGGGGGCTTGGAAAAGCAGGCCTTTCGGAAAGGCTTGCTTTTCTTAAGGAGGCCGCCTCTTTGGGGGCCTTTGCCGTGGATCTGGAATTAAATGCCGGAGAAGAGGCCCTTGAAAACCTCCGTTCTCATTGTCAAAAGACCAGGCTTGTTCTCTCCTTCCACGATTTTTCTGGCACCCCACCCGAAGAAGACCTCAAAGAACTGGTTCGTAAGATTTCTTTTCTCGGCGCGGATGTGGGCAAAATTATTACCACTGCTCATATCCCTGAGGAGGCGCTGACTAACTTAAATCTCATCCTTTTTGCCCGCAAAGAGCTTTCCTTCCCCCTTATTTCCTTTGCCATGGGAAGGGTAGGGCTCTTCTCAAGGGTTTTGGCCCTTCTTTTTGGTGCTCCCTGGACTTACGCCTCCTTGCCAGGAAGAAGGGAAGCTGCTCCCGGTCAACTTCCGGCCCCTCTTCTGAGAGAGCTTCTCGATATCTTCTCTTCCTAGCTTTTTTTATTCCTCAATTGCATTAAACTAAGAAGCTATGAATGTTTATGGCATCATAGGATGGCCGGTTTCTCACTCCCTTTCTCCCGCTATGCACAACGCCGCCTTCAAGGCACTCGGGGTTAAAGCCCTCTACGGTCTTTTTCCCACTCCTCCAGAAGCTTTAAAAGAGGCGGTTTCAGGGCTTCGAGCCCTCGGGATAAGGGGAGTTTCGGTAACCATCCCCCATAAGGAAAAGATCCTTCCTCTGCTAGATGAGCTGGACGAAGTGGCCCTGCGGATCGGAGCGGTAAACACGGTGGTCAACCGTGAGGGCCGCCTCTATGGGGCCAATACGGATTGGCTGGGGGTCTATCAGGCCCTTTCCGAAAGGATTTCCCTTAAAGGTAAGGTTGTGGTGGTAGTGGGAGCCGGGGGAGCGGCGCGGGCCGCAATCTTTGCCCTCAAAGAGGCCGGGGCCGAAGTTCTCATCTACAATCGCACCCTGGAGCGTGCTGAAAAGCTGGCCAGGGCTTTTGGGGCCAGGGCCTTTCCCCTGGAAGCCATCTCCAGAGCAGAGGGAGATGTCCTCCTTCAGACCACCAGTGTGGGGCTTAAAGAAGACCGGAGCCCGGTGCCAGAAGAGGTCCTTTCGCGCTTCAAGGTGGTAATGGACATGGTTTACCAGCCTCTGGAAACCAGGCTTCTTCGCGAGGCCCGGCAGGCAGGGTGTGAAACCATTGATGGTCTCACGATGCTGGTTTACCAGGGTGGGGAACAATTCCGGCTCTGGACAGGTCTTGAACCCCCTCTGGATTTGATGCGCCAGGCCGCGGAAAAAGAACTTGAGGAGCAAAAAGATGGAAAATTTTAAAAAGATCGAGCCGCTTAAAAGGCCGCTTGAAGCCCGGGTAAAGGTTCCGGGCTCAAAAAGCATTACCCAGCGGGCCCTTCTCTGTGCCGCGCTGGCAGAAGGAGAAAGTTTCCTTGAGGGGGCCTTAAGAAGCGAGGATCCGGATCTTCTGGCAGCCGCTCTCGTTACTACCGGAGCGACGGTAGAGTTTTCGGACGATGGTTTTCGGGTCAACGGGGTAGCGGGAAGGCCAAGGCTCAGTGGCAAAGAAGTCTTTATGGGGAACAACGGGACCGGGACGAGATTCTTCCTTGCATACGCCTCCCTGGGGGAGGGAACACCCCTTGTCCTTACCGGAAGCAAAAGGCTTTGTGAACGCCCGGTAGAGCCCCTGATCAAGGCCCTTAAGGGGTGGGAAGCCCGGATAAAATATCTTCAAAAGTCCGGGTTTCTTCCGGTTGAAATAAGAGGCGGGGGGCTTTCAGGAGGGGAGGTCTCTCTTTCGGTTGCCAAAAGTAGCCAGTTCCTTTCGGCCCTCCTGCTGGTAGGGCCTTACACGAAGAAGGAGGCCTCCATAAGGCTTACCACGCCTCTGGTCTCCCGCCCTTATGTGGATCTTACCATTGCGGTGATGAAGGCCTTTGGGGCGGAGGTGGAAGAGTTTGGAGAAGTCTTTCGGGTAAAGCCCAAACCTTATCAGGCCAGGCGCTACCAAATTGAAGGCGACGCTTCAAGTGCTTCGTATTTTCTGGCAGCGGCTGCCCTTCTTGGAGGAAGTGTGGAAGTGGTCAATTTGCCACCCAGATCTCTTCAGGGGGATGCGGCCTTTGCCGGGCTCCTTTCCCGTATGGGTTGTGAGGTTTCGTAT
>JALSPN010000145.1 GCA_026985945.1 Thermodesulfobacteriales bacterium | reverse complement strand
CCCTCTCCGCAAGCCGAGCATTTTGGGTACATTGGGTCCGTGAAGGTCAACGTCCAGAAGACCCACCATAAAATCCTGAAGGGAAAGGCCGATAGCCAGGTTTACCGCCACCGAACTTTTACCAACTCCTCCTTTCCCAGACATAACCATGATTTTGTGGCGGATTTTGGAGAGCTGTTCCTGAAGGCGTCTTTCCTGATGCTCTAAAATAGAACTACGGTCTCCACCCTGGGAAAGACCAGGTATGGTTTCGTTCATGAGCTTCCCTCCTTTTTTTATTTTCTAGCTTAACAACCCTTTCAGGAAAGGTAATTTAGGCCCTTACGTAGGCAAAACCTTCCTGTTGCCATTCTGCCAGGGCCCGGATACCAGCCGGCACGGTTTTACCACCGGAAGGAATCTTTTCCTTCGGAACCTGAAAGGCTTTCATGGCATTTTCACAAAAATATATTTCCCCACCTAAGTTTTGAAATTCTTGCATTTTAGCTTTAATTTCGTCTTTCCATTCTTCCAAAAGAACGGTGATACCCTGGGCATTTACCAGGATGCGAGCCTCAAGTTCTTCGCCCTCTTTTCTGGTCTTCAAAAAGTTTACCCCCATGTTTAAGGCCACTTTGTAGCGGGTGGATTCCGGCACGTGTAAGACCAGTTTGAGCCCCATTTTCTCGCCTCCTGAAAATTTTTAAGTAGTGATAGCACGGATGGAAGATACTTTCATCCCTTGGAGAACGCAATTTTTGGATTAAAAATATCTCCGTGCCGGTTTTTAAACGCCCCCATTTTGGAAAGCTCCTTTCTCTGGCGGACCAGGGAAGAATCGCCCCCTTTTATTTTTTTGTAGGGGATCCGGTCCTTTCAGAAGAATTGATAGCCCGTCTCCTGAAGCGTTTTTCAGAGCTTGGACATGAGATTTCCACCCTGGACTCGCCGGTGGAAAAGGAAAACCCTGCGGTCCTTTTTGGTTCCCCATCTCTTTTGGGGCGACGGATCTTTCATCTAAAAGGTCTTGAAAAGCTCTCCGTTGAGGCGGCAAAGACTCTTGTTTCCTTTCTGGAAAGATCCAAGAGCTGGCTTACGATTTGCGGAGCGGTAAGTGAATGTAAAGAAAACCATCCTCTTTATCTTTATGCCCTTGAGAAAGGGGTTTTGGTGCCTCTTCCCTCACAGCGCAAAAGAGATCTCCTGGCCTATGAAATACCCGAAATTCTGGCCTCTTTTGGAAAAAAGATGGATCGGGCCGTGGGCGAAGAACTTCTGGCTTTGGTTGGGGAGGATTTAAACGCCTTAAGGCAGGAGCTTACCAAACTTGCTCTTTATGTTGGAAAGCGAGCCACTATTACGAGGGAAGACCTTTATGAGATCGTTACTCCTCACGTAGAAAGTGCGCCTTATTCTATCGTGGAGGCCTATCTCAGAGGAGGGCCAGAGGAAACCTTAAACGTTCTTGAAGATCTTCTGGGGCGAGGAGTCCATCCCCTGGTGATCCTCTCCACCCTAATTACTTATTTCAAACGCTTGTATCTTTTAGCAGAGCTTTCTCAGCAGGCACCTCAAATTTTAAAACCGGCCAAATATTTTCAGTTCCAGCCCCTTTACAAAGAGGCCCTCAAAAAGGCCTTTCCCGAAAAGATCCCCAAAAACCTTGCCCGTTTGCACCCTTATGCGGCCTTTAAAATGCTTCCCCTGTTTAAACGGATTCCTTTTTCTGGCTTCAAAGATATTTTCTCCGCTCTTACAAACCTGGATTACAAACTTAAGAGGGGGGCTCCTCCCCGTGAGGAATTTTACGCCTTTTTGCTCTTTTTAAGCCGGCTTGAAGCTAATTCTCCAGCGCAGAAAGTTCCTTCAGGATCTCCGGCCACCTTTCCCTGAGTTCTGAAAGACTGCGAAAGGATAATTCTATTTGCCAGAGGTCTTTCTCAAAGGCCTGAGGGGGTTTGAGTCTCACCCCCTGAGAAGCCAGCCTGCGGCTGATATTTTCAACACGGTCTTTTTGAGCCTCAAAGTGGGGGAAAATTTTTTTTCGCAGATAATTATGAAGTTTTTCGGCTTTTTGGGGGGGATTAAGTTTTTCGGCTTCTAAAATAGTTCGTATTTCTTCTTTGTCGAAAATGTCCCTTAAAGGTATTTCTTCTTGCCGGCTTAAATCCAGGAGGAGTTCCAGCATTTCTCGCTGACGACCAAAACTTAAGCCGAGATCTTTTACCAGATGGATAAATCTCTTTCGGCTTCCTTCGTCAAGCTCCAATAATTTAAGAGCTACTTTAGGGTTTAGCTCTTCTGCCGCCAGGAGTTCTTTGGCCTCTTCTTCCAGAAAGTTTAGCCTCTGGAGCATTTCCAGCTGGTGATAATGGGAGCTAAAACCCAGACGGGGGAGAATATGTTTGAGGACCTCTTCGTCTGGAAGATAATTAAGAAATTTCTCTACCACTAAAGCCTTCTCTACCAGGTTGAAGCCCCTGGAGGTAATGTTTTCTTCGAAAGAGATAGAAAGACAGGAAAGATCATCCACCCAGGGGGGGAGGACCTTGCAGACTACCTCCTGGTGTCCGAGTTTCTGGGCGGCTTCAAGCCGCCCCCGCCCGCAGACGATCTGATATCCTTCTGCGATCTCTCTTACCACCGGGGGATTTATAATTCCCACAAGATCAATAGAGGAAATGAGATTGGTAGCCCGGCAGGGATAAGAAAGACAAAA
>JALSPN010000144.1 GCA_026985945.1 Thermodesulfobacteriales bacterium | reverse complement strand
CGTTCGTGTTTCTGGATCTTTCTGGCTTTCTGGCTGGAAACTGGCCTCTTTTTTCTTTTAAAGGAGCGTTTTTCCCGGCGTAAGATCCTCTGGGGGCAACTTCTGGGGGATCTCATCCTCACCACTTTTCTCATCTATTTTACCGGCCAGCGAGAAAGCCCTTTTCTTTTTCTTTATCCTTTACTTATTTTTATTGCCGGTTTTCATCTGGGGCGTAAGGCGGCAGACCTTTTTACCCTTTTTACTCTGGTCCTTTACGCCTTTATTTTCTGGGCGATACCACCCCGGCCCTCTTTAGATCCGGCGGCGATTCTTCAATTTTCCGTTCCCCTTTGTGCGATGGGGCTCTCTGGCCTTCTGGCCTTGCGTTTTGCCGAAGAAATCCGCCGCAGCCAAAAAAAGATCCAAGAGACTCACGAGGCCCTTTTTCGGGCCGAGGAATTGCACCGTCATATCCTGCAATCCCTGGCTTCAGGGCTCATCATTACGGACCTCGATCTCAAGATCGTCTCTGCCAATCAGGCGGCCTGTGAAATCTTGTTTGAGAAAGAATTAAGGGGTCGGAATCTTACCCAAATTTTGCCGCAGCTGGATTTGGATGTGCTGCGAAAAGGGAAACGGGCCGAATTTTCTTTTGAAAAAGGAGGTCGGCGCCGCTATATCGGCTACAGTTTTTTTCCCCTTTGCGAAGAAAACGGAAAGATTTTCGGCTACGGCTTTATTTTCCAGGACATTACTGAGATCAAGGAGCAGGAAAGACAGCTCCGGCAGGCGGAACACCTGGCCGCTTTGGGAACCATGGCCTCGGGCCTGGTGCATGAAATCAAAAATCCTCTCGCTTCCATCTGTGGGGCGGTGGAATTCTTAAAGGAAGGGGGGTTGGTTTTGCCAGAGGGCGAACGTCTTCTGGCCATTATCTCTCGCGAGGCCCAAAGACTTGACAAGCTGGTAACAGATTTTCTCCTCTTTGCCAGGCCCAAAAAAGGAGAGGTGGAGCAGGTCTTTCTTACGAAGCTTTTGCAACAAATAGAGGAGGAACTTTCCCTCAGAGAAGGGAAGCGGTTCTCACTCCGGATCTCCCTCCCTCAGGGGCTTTATTTTTGGGGAGAGGAAGCCCAGTTAAAACAGGTTTTTTTAAATCTTTTTTTGAATTCCTTAGAAGCCAAACCGGAAGGGAAGGTGGAGCTGGAAGTAAGCTCCACCAGAAATGATGATCAGGTTATTCTTTTGGTGAAGGACAACGCCGGTGGAATCCCCCCAGAAATCAGAGAGAGGATTTTTGAACCCTTTTTTACCACCAAAGCCCAGGGCACCGGGCTGGGGCTGGCGGTGGTCTATAGCCTGGTCAAAAACTGGGAAGGCGATATTTCCTGCGAGGCCTCAAACGGAGGCACCCTTTTCCGGCTGTCCTTTCCGGCCTCCCGTTTCGGCTGGGATTAAATCAAGTCCTTTCTTTTTCCAACTTCCCCATTTTTCGTTCCAGCCTTTCCACTCTGCACCACCTTACTTTTTTCTTTTAATACGAAATTTACCCAATATCTAGATATTTCATCTAATATAGACACAATATCTTGAAGTTTTAAGTTTTTTCTTGACACTTCCGATAAAGGCTTACTAGCTTGAAGTGGTACAAAGTGGTATAAAGTGGCCGGAGGTGGTAAGTGAGATTTCGGGGGCGCTCAACACACACGCTTGATGCCAAGGGGCGCCTCAGTATTCCGGCGAGATTTCGTGAGGTATTGAGGCAGCGTTACGGTAACGCCACCCTCATTATGACGAATACGCCGGAGTGTCTTTATGTCTATCCCTGGCCGGAGTGGCAGGAGCTTGAGGAGAAGCTTTTGAGCTCCCCCATCGAACCACCAGAACTGAGGCTTTATAAAAGGTATTTCCTCGGCTCGGCTGAAGAATGCCAGCCCGATCGCCAGGGCAGAATTTTGATCCCCAACCACCTCAGGCAGGAGGTAGGGATTGAGAGGGAGGTGGTGCTGGTTGGGATGCTCAATTACTTCGAAATATGGAGTCCCAAGCGCCTTGAAGCCGAATTTCAACGTGTGCGGGAGAATTTTGCCGAACTCAGTGCCAGAGTTGCTAACCTCTTTGCCGGAGAAAAGGCCCCGGCATGAAAGTGTCCTCTTAAAAGAGGCTCTTGAAGGGCTTGCTGTCCGTCCCGGGGGGCTTTACGTGGACGGGACCGTAGGCCTTGCCGGGCACAGCAAAGCCATCCTGAAGCATTCCACCCCTGGGGGGTTCTTGGTGGGGCTTGAATGGAATAAGGACTCTTTTGAACTTGCCCAAAAAGAGCTTCGTCCCTTTGAGGGGCGTTTTCTTCTGGTGCGAGAAAATTTTTCAAAGATCAAGGAAGTCCTTGAAGGATTGGGGAAGATACCGGTTGATGGAATTCTTCTTGATCTCGGGCTTTCTTCTTTTCTTCTTGAAGGAAGCGGGAAGGGGTTCAGTTTTCTGCGGGACGAGCCGCTTGACATGCGCATGGATGATCGACTTTCGCGCACCGCAAAAGATCTCGTAAACCAGCTCCCTCCCCTGCAGCTTGAGGAATTGATCCGGGCCTATGGTGAGGAACGTTATGCCAGACGTATTACCAGGGCCATCTGTGAGGCTCGGCGTAAAGAACCTTTAAGGACTACGCGTCAGCTGGCGGAGATTATCTACCAAGCCGTGCCCCCCAAATATCGTCACGGAAAGA
>JALSPN010000143.1 GCA_026985945.1 Thermodesulfobacteriales bacterium | reverse complement strand
CACAGGCCAACCGTCCCTTAAGAGGTGGAAGGTGCCAGATGATCTTTCCCTTTTTGGGAGTTAGAAGGCCGGCTAAAAGGTGCAAAAAAGTAGTCTTGCCACTTCCGTTCGTTCCCAGAAGGGCCACGATCTCGTTCTTGTAGAAAGAAAGGCTCAGGCCTTTAAAAATTTCTCTGTGATGATAGCCAAAGAAAAGATCTTTTATTTCAAGGAGGAGCGGTCCCCGGGGTTTTTGGGGGAGAGAAAAGGGCCTTCTTGGAGGAGGTGTAAAGGTGTCCTTCGAGCCCCGATATGTCAGTTTTCCCTGACGGAGGAAGCAGATTTGATCTACAAAATCAAGGGCGTAATTTAAGCGATGTTCGGCCAGGATGATCGTAAGCCCCTGTCTGCTGAGCCCCTTGAGTAAAGCCATTATCTGGCGGGCCGCTTCCGGATCAAGCTGGGCTAAGGGTTCGTCAAGGAGAAGGACCCTGGCATCGAGGGCCAGCGCTGCCGCCAGGGCCACCCTCTGTCTCTCTCCTCCCGAAAGTTCGGTAAGTCTTCTTTTCTCAAAGCCTGAAAGCCCCACCTGGCCAAGGGCTATGGATACCCGCTTTTTAATCTCTTTCCGATCAAGCCCCAGGTTTTCCAGCCCGAAGGCTATTTCTGAAAAAACGGTGTCTGCAATCAGGTGCTCTCCCGGGTTCTGAAAGACGGTTACCACTTGTGGAAAGAGATCCTGAGGTGAGACCGGCCAGCTGTGATGGAGGATCTCCACCTGCCCCCGAAATTCTCCTGCGGCCTGAGAGGGAATGAGCCCGGAGAGGACGGAAAGCAGCGTGCTTTTACCACTTCCGGTCTCTCCCGCCAGAAGAAGTATTTCTCCCTGATGGACTTCAAGGTTTATGTCCTTTAAAGCCGGTTTTGCGGCTTCCGGATACCGGAAAGAGAGGTTTTTGACCTTTACTATCTTTTTCATCTCTCAATTTTTCGCAGATATTTGCCCACTCGTAGCCCCAGAAGACAGCCCCCGAAGGTGTAAAGGAAACCTTTGATTCCCACCGAAAGCCCCAGATACCAGGTCGGGAAGAAAAGACGGTAAAAGGTCATGTGCAAAATGAGGGAGGAAACGGTATTGATGGCGTCTGCCAGGGACAGGGCCCAGACCGTGCGCAAACTGGCAGGTTTTTGATAACTGCGAAACAAAATGAGAAAGGCTTCCAGAGTGAGGAGGGAAAAACCCAGGAAAAACGGATCCGTGGCCCTGACCCCTCCAAAGAGGAAAAGTCCCATCAAATAGTGCAACAGGCCGGAAAGGGTGGCAAAGCCGGGTTTCGGAACCAGGACAAAGACAGCAGTAAAAACCGTGTAGTGAACTATCTCGGTGATGAGGCCCCCTGCAAGGATATTAAACGGCCCCAGAAGGAGGTGTAAAATGTTGGAAACCACCCCTCCCAGAAAATCCAGCCCGAACGAGACGGCCCCTGTAAGGGCGATGAGGCTTAATTCTCTAAGCGAGAATTTATGGAGCAGGCCCTTTAATCTCAAAAGGATGAAGAGGCTATAACCCATGCCCCCGCAAAGAACCAGAATAAGCCCTGAAATGAGATAAGTTTTTCCCTGAGTGACTCCTAAAAGGCGCTCTTTTACCAGAAAAGGGGTCTTCTCTCCCCACAGATAAACGCTTATCCGGGCCAGATACTGGCCTGGTTTAACCCCTTCGGCATAGATGGGAAGGAGGGCCTTTCCCTCTCCAAAGGGGGGCAAAAAGAGAAAAGCCAGGGGTTTGCGATAATGCCCCCTCATTCCAAACCGGGGTGGATAAAATTCCCGGAGGGGCTTTCTGCTTGCAGGATCCAGAAAGTCAGCCTTAAGGAGCAAATTTACCGGGACCGGACTCTGATTCTTAAGAGTGATGCTTTCGAAGGCGAAGGGTTCATACCTGGAATATCCCCGGTTTTTCAGCCCCAGAAGATAACCAAGCTTCTCAAAGAAGGGGTTCGGGAGGACAAGGAGCCCCTCTTTCTGGACTTTGAGACGGAGGCCATATTCGTCGGTGGGAAGCTCCCAGGCCTTGAGGGAAATCTTTTGCGAAATGTCAAAAAACTCTCGGCGAAAAGAAAAAGAGATCTTTCCCCGGCCTTCTGGAGCGAGAAACTCAAGGGGAAAGCCTTGTTTTTCTCCCCCTGGAAGGCATAAGGTTTTCCTCATAAGGATACGGTCCATTTCTCCCAGAAGCTCCCTGGGTTCCGGGCCTGAATGTAGCCCTTCTTCCCTGATAGAAAGAGAGGGGACAAAAGAAGTGATCAGAAAACCCACCTCGAAGCAGTCTCTGGCAGAGAAAACGGTTAGAGGGCGGAAGAGGGTTTTTCCGGGGGTAAGAAAAATTCGCTCTCCTGGAGATCCAAGGGGAGCAAAAACCTCTATTTCTGCCAGGGGTCTTTTAAGAGGGGCCTGGATTCGAAAAGATTTCTTGCCGACTTTAAGCTGGTAAAAGCTTCCAGTCTTCCAGGGGTAAATCATCAAAACGTTGGGAGAGGAAAGGGCAGGGTGGGAGAGGAGAAGTTTTCCCCGGGAGTCCCGTAATTTCAGGGAATTTTTGGGGGCGGAGTTATAAACTTCAAGGCCCAGGGGAGAGAAGATAACTTCTGGTTGGGGCGGGTCCTTCTTGCAGCCTCCCAGAAAAAGAATCAGCAGGAGCCAGGGGCTGATTTTTTGAAAAAGGCGCCTTGA
>JALSPN010000142.1 GCA_026985945.1 Thermodesulfobacteriales bacterium | reverse complement strand
GGTGCGCGAAAGGCCGTATTTACTGTGCCCGTAACGGCGGGGATGATGTTTGACTTCGATTTCAGTCACCCGGGCCCCACCAAGACTTACGAGAGCCGGAATAAAGCGGTGGAGTTCACCATAAATAGTAAGGCCTTTGATTACCTCTGCCCGGTAAGCCTTAAGGGAACAACCGTAATCGTGAAGCTTTACCTTCGTGAGGCGAGAGATGAGAAAATTTGCAAGCCTCGAAGGAAGCTTGCGAGAAAGAAAGGGATCCTTGCGCGTCCTTCGCCAGCCCGAAACCACATCGTAGCCTTCTTCTATCTTGGCCAGAAGTTTTGGGATGTCCGAGGGGTCGTTTTGTAAATCTCCATCCATGGTGACGATGATTTCTCCACGCGCATGGTCAATGCCGGCGGTAAAGGCGGCACTTTGGCCGAAATTGCGCCTCAGGACCACGATCCGGAGCCAGGGATAACGGGGCTTTAAGCTCTTAAGCTTTGTGAGGGTCTGATCCCGGGAGCCGTCATCAACGATGATCACCTCAAAGGATTTCCCAAGTGGGGTAAGGGACTTCTCAAGCCCCGAAAGCAGGGGGGCGATGTTTTCCTCCTCGTTATAGACCGGGATCACGACGGAAAGGTAAGGTTTCATGGCTGGCGGAAGGTGGGCTTAAGACTTCCGAGCCTGATTTTGACGAGTTTTTTTTCTCCCCCCCTCAGGATCTCAAAGGTGAGTTCGTCTCCCGGCCGGTGTCGGGTAAGGACCTGCACGATATCCAGGATCTTTTTTACGGGATGTCCCTCAACACCCACGATAACATCGCCTCCCAGAACGATCTCTTCCTCTCCCAGAAGGATAACTTTGTTCCCTCCCCGGATACCGGCCTTATCAGCAGGAGAGCCCGGAACCACACTCTGGACCAGGACCCCTTCTTCGGGCTTGATACCAAAAAGACCTACCAGGCGCGGGGTGATCTCAAGGCCTTTTATCCCCACAAAGGGCCTTACGGCATAGCCCTTGCTGATAAGTTGAGGAATTATTCTCAGGGCCACCTCTGAAGGGATGGCAAAACCTATATTTTCTGCCCCGGGTTTGAGAATGGCAGTGATTATTCCCACCACCTCTCCTGAAGAATTGAGAAGGGGCCCTCCGGAATTCCCGGGATTGATGGCCGCATCCGTCTGGATGATGTTGTGAGAAAGCTCAAGGGTGGGGCTTGGAAGGCTCCGATTAAGCGCACTTACCACCCCCACGGTAAGGGTGTTGTCTAATCCGAAAGGGTTTCCAATAGCGAGGACCTTCTGGCCGATTTTGAGCCTGGTGCTGTCTCCAAAGGTGAGTTTGGTGACCTTTTCTTTGGGTTCGATCTTCAAAACCGCAAGATCTGTAGGGGGGTCAGTTCCCAGGATACGGGCCTGGTAGCGCTTGCCCTTCCAGTCGCTTACGATCACGGTGTAGGCGTTTTCAACGATGTGGTAGTTGGTTACGATCTCGCCAGTAGCAGAAATAAAAAATCCCGAGCCCACCGCCCGTTCCGGAAAGGCCCTCTTGGCGCTTGAGGGCTTTTTGAGGCATTCGATATGGACCACGGCTTTGCTGGCCTTCTCATAAACCGCGATGTTGTTCTCTTCAAAGGGGGTAAGGGCTTGTGCCCCCTCTCCCCAAACCCAAAACAAAAGGACAAGAAAAATTAACTTTTTAAGCATGGAGTTTTTCCTTAACACGGGCAAGGATTATTTCGAGGACTTCCTCGGGCCCTTTTTCTGAGGTGTCTATCACGATAGCCCCTTCCGGCACCACCAGAGGAGCTATCTCTCTTTTCCGGTCTCTTTCGTCCCTGGCAATGATTTCCTTAAGGATTGTCTCATAATCTGCTTTATGGCCCGCTTTTTCAAGTTGCAAGAGGCGTCTTCGGGCCCTCTCCTCCGGAGAGGCGGTAAGAAAGAATTTGAGATCTGCATCCGGGAAGACAAAACTTCCCATATCTCGACCTTCAGCAACTATCCCCCCGTCCTTCCCAAGTTCTTTTTGCCTGGCGGCAAGGGCCTTTCTCACCCCGGGAATACGGGCTACCAGGGAGGACAGCCTGTCGATTTCAGGGGTCCTTATGGCCTGACTCACGTCTTTTCCTTCGAGAATTACCTTTACCCCGTTTTCTGAGGGTTTAAGCCGAAGATCTAATTTCTGGGCGAGAAGGGCAAGTCTTTCTTCATCCTCAAAAGAAAGGCCCTTTTCCTTGGCTGCCAGGGCCACACTTCGATACATGGCCCCGGTATCCAGATAAAGATATCCCAGCCGGGCCGCAAGCTTCTTGGCAATGGTGCTCTTTCCGGCACCTGCCGGGCCGTCGATGGTGATGAGAAGTCCTTTAGGCCGCATCAAGGACCTCCTTGAGCCTGGAAAGGAAAAGACTGTTTTCTTCAGGTGTCCCGATACTTACGCGCAGACAGGTGGGAAAACCATAGGCCTCCATACCCCTCACGATAACCCCCTCCTTAAGGAGGGCCTCGTATATCCTGCGAGCTGGACGGTGGAGTTCAACGAAAATGAAATTTGCCTGAGAAGGATAAGGGTGAAGCCCTAATTCCTGCAGGGCCTTTTTAAGCCTTTCTCTCTCAGCCCAGGTGGTCTCAAGCACCATCTTGAGATAATCCTGATCTTCCAGAGCGGCTCTGGCAGCCACCTGTGCCAGGCTGTTGACATTAAAGGGCTGCCTGATGGCATTAAGG
>JALSPN010000141.1 GCA_026985945.1 Thermodesulfobacteriales bacterium | reverse complement strand
CCGGAGAGACCGGGGCAGGCAAGACCCTCCTCGTAAAGGGCCTCCATCTTCTTTTTGGGGCCCGGGCTGGAGGGGGCTTCATAAGACCAGGGGCCCAGGAAGCCATCCTGGAGGCCGTTTTTTTCTCTTCCGAAAAGGTCTCCCAGAAGCTTAAGGAGGCTGGTATTCCTGCCGGAGACGAGATCTACCTCCGACGTGTCCTGGGACAAGAGCGCTCTCGGGCTTATGTAAACGACTCCCCGGTTACTCTTGCTTTTCTTACCGAGCTTTCTGCCAATCTTCTTACTATTGCCAGCCAGCACGATTATCAGTCTCTGGTTCGCCCGGAAGTGCGGCTTGAGATGGTGGACTCTTACGGGAATTTGTCTTCTCTTAGAAGACGTTATCACGAGATTTACCAGAAATATCGCCGGCTTCAGAAAGAATATTCCAATCTTCAGAAAAGGCTTCAGGATCTTTTGAGAGAAGAGGATTATCTACGCTTCCAGATTACCGAGATCGAAGAAATATCCCCCCGCCCCGGAGAGGACGAAGAGATAGAGCAACGCCTCCAGGAGCTCAAAAATCTCGCCCGTCTGGAAGCAGATCTTCGTTCTGCCCTTCAGGATTTTGAGAAGGCCTTTTCCTTGCTGAGCCGGGGGCGAAAGGCCCTTGAAAGGGCTTCATCTTTCTCCCAAAATCTTCAAAAGCTCCTTCCCCGGGTGGAAAGCCTTTTTTACGAAGCCGAAGACCTCCTTCTTGAGCTTGGGGAATTTGCCAGAGGGCTTACTCCTTCTGAAGGAGAGCTTGAAAGGCTTGAGGAGCGTTTTTACCAGCTACAGCGCCTCAAAAGGAAATACGGCCCCACCCTGGAAGAGGTCTTCAAGCATCTGGAGAAGATCAAAAAGGAGCTTGAGACCTTCTCCCGGGGAGAAGAGCATCTCATCGAGCTTGAAAGGCAACTTCAGGAGACCAAAAAAGAGCTTAAGGCCCTGGCCGGTGAACTGCGCGAAAAAAGGGTAAAAGCAGGCCAGGGGCTGGCCCGAGAGGTAAAAAAGTATCTCCGCAATCTGGCCCTTGAGGGGCTTCGTTTTGAGGTCGTCTTGGAAGAGACAGATTTTTCTCCCTGGGGCACCGAAAAAGTAGAATTTAAAATTTCTACCCACCCGGAGGCCCCGCTCAGGCCTCTCACCCAGGTGGCTTCAGGGGGTGAACTTTCAAGAATTTTTCTTGCCCTCAAGACCACCACGGCGGCAAATGATACTGCCCGGGGACAGGTGCTTATTTTTGACGAAGTTGACGTGGGGGTAGGAGGCCCGGTGGCTACCCAGATAGGAAAGCTCCTTTCTCAGCTGGCCCGAAAACACCAGGTTTTCTGTATTACACACCAGCCTCAGATAGCAGCTTTGGCAGATCAACATTTTCTGGTAGAAAAGACCCTTTCTCAGGAGGGGGCAACCACCTCCATAAGAAAGCTTGCTTTTGAAGGGCGTGTTAAAGAGATCGCCCGGATGCTAGGGGGAAAGGAAGCCGAGGATCTAGCACGGAGGCTACTCTCCGCATGAAAAAACGGGCCCTTTTGCTCTTCTCAGAAGGGCTTGATAGTATCCTGGCCGGCAAACTTTTGAAAGCGCAGGATATCGAGATCGTGGCGCTGCGTTTTATTACCCCCTTTTTTGGCTGGAAGTGGAAGGGAAAAGAAAAAGACTTTGACTTTTATGTGCGAGAAGAATTCGGTTTTGAGGCGGGAGTTCTGGAAGACATAACCCCTGATTATCTCAAGATGCTTGCTGCTCCGCCTCATGGTTACGGAAGCCAGTTTAATCCCTGTATTGATTGCAAAGTCCTCATGTTGCGGCTGGCTAAAGAAAAACTTTCAGAAACAGGGGCATCATTTCTGGTTACGGGCGAAGTAGTTGGCCAACGCCCCATGAGCCAGATGCGCAACATGCTTCGCCACCTGGAAAAGGAAGCCGGGGTGGAAGAGCTGCTCCTGAGGCCCCTTTCGGCCCGTAAACTTCCGGAGACCAGACCTGAGAGGGAAGGCCTCGTCTTGCGTGACAGGTTGCTTGATATTTCTGGCCGGGGGCGGAAAAGACAGCTGGCCCTGGCCCGCGAACTGGGTTTGCGGCATATCCCTTCCCCCGCCGGAGGATGCCTCCTTACGGACCCTTCTCTGGCCCCTCGCTTGAGACGTTATTTCGAAATAAAAGACGGTAAGGTAACCCCCCTTGAAGCCGAAATTCTTACTTTTGGCAGGCATTTCGAGTTGTCTGGCGGAAGCTGGCTTGTTATGGGGCGGCAAGAAAGAGAAAATCGCCGTCTTCTAGAGTTAGTAGCGCCAGGCTCTCTTCTTCTCAAGATAAAAGATATTCCGGGCCCATTGGGCTATCTCATGCTTGAGAAAGACCAAAAGGACCTCCCTGAAGCCGCCAGACTCCTCAAAAAATACGCTCCCAAGGCCCGGGGGCTTGAAAAGGTCAAAGTTTTGCTCTTCCGAAAGGGAGAAGAGCAGAAAGAAACGTTAGAGATCTGATGGGGGGATCATGATGGAAAAGGAAAAGCTCCGGGATTTTATTCTGGATACCTTTTATTTCCGGCACGCCTGTAAGGAGTTTGATCCCGAACAAAAGATCCCTGAAGAGGATTTTCAGCTGATTTTAGAGGCAGCCCGTCTTTCTCCCAGCTCTTTTGGCTTTGAACCCTGGTTTTTTCTGGTGGTTCAGGAGAGATCCTTGCGAGAAAAACTCCTGCCTTACGCCTGGGGAGCAAAGCGCCAGATCCCTACCTGCAGCCACCTTTTGGTCTGTCTGGCAAGAAAAAGCTATTTTATGCGCTGGGATAGTGACTATATCACCTACATGATGCGGGATATCCAGAAACTTCCTCCAGACATTCAGGAACTTAAGAGGCAGCGTTACCGGCAGTTTCAGGAAGAAGACTTCCGTCTCCTGGAAAGCGAACGCGCCATGTTTGATTGGGCCTGTAAGCAAACCTACATCGCCATGGCCAACATGATGACGGTGGCTGCCATGCTGGGGATAGACTCCTGCCCCATTGAGGGTTTTCACCAGGAAAAGACAAATGCTCTCCTGGCAGAGCACTTCCAGGTGGACACCGAAAAATTCGGCATCGCTTACATGCTCTGCTTTGGTTACCGGGTAAAAGAGCCGCGTGAAAAGACGAGACAGCCCCTTGAGGCCATCGTCAAATGGTTCTGAGAGGAGGTCTCCTTTGCCGTCTTACAAATTGTCGGAATTGGCCCCTTTAGTAGGCGGAAAGATTCTCGGTGAAGATGTTGAAATCTCCGGTATAAACGCCCTGGAGCTGGCCACCGAAAAGGAGCTCTCTTTCATAAATTCCGGCCGCCTTCTGGAGAAGGCCCTTCTTTCAAGGGCCGGGGCGCTCCTTGCCCCTTCTTCTCTGGCGCCGAAACTATCCGGAAAAAACCTGCTCCTCGTCCCGGATGTAAGGCTTGCGGTGGCCCGTATCGCCTGGCTGTTTTATGAACGCCCTGAACATCCCAAAGGGATAAGCCCCCTTGCCTTTGTAGAAGAATCGGCAAGAGTCGATCCCACAGCAAGTATCTACCCCTTTGTTTATGTAGGACGGGGGGTAAAAATCTCTTCCGGGGTGGTTCTTTATCCCGGTGTTTATGTGGGAGAGAGGGCCGAGATCGGGCCAGAAACCATAATTTTTCCCAACGCGGTGATTTATCCGGAAACCAGGATTTCAGGTCGGGTCCTGGTTCATGCCGGGGCTGTAATCGGCTCAGATGGCTTTGGATACGCTCAGGATGGGGAAAAACACATAAAAATTCCGCACTTTGGACGGGTGGAAATCGGAGAGGAAGTAGAAATAGGTGCCAACACCACCATTGATAGGGCCACCTTTGGAATTACCTCCCTCGGGGAGGGCACCAAGCTTGATAATCTCATTCAGGTGGCCCACAATGTTCGGCTGGGGAGATCCTGTGTGCTTGCGGCCCAGGTGGGGATCACCGGAAGTGTAGAAATTGAAGATTTTGTTATGGTAGGAGGCCAGGCAGGTATTAATAAACCCGTTCGTCGGGGGGCTCTGGTGGCAGCAAGAGCCGGGGTAGCCCGGGAGGTTCCCGCAGGGCAGGCGGTAGCCGGTGCACCGGCTATAGAGATCAAGAAATGGCGCCGCTGTGTGGCCGCTTATGAGAGGCTGCCCGAGATGCTACGGGAGCTCAAAGAATTACGTCAAAAGGTGGCAAGGCTTGAGGAGGTCCTTAATGGAAGAAAAGAGTCTGGATCATAAAGAAATTCTTTCTCTTCTACCCCATCGGTATCCTTTCCTGTTTCTTGATCGGGTGATTTACTGGAGCAAAGATCCCCCTGTGATAGAAGCCATCAAGTGTTTCACCATGAATGAGGCCTTTTTTCAGGGGCATTTCCCGGGGGAGCCGGTGGTGCCGGGGGTCATTCTTGTTGAGGCCCTAGCGCAACTGGGGATGATTTTTCTGAAAAAACTGCATCCGGAATTTCAGGAACGGCTCTTTTTCCTGGCCGGGGTGGAAAAGGCCCGTTTCCGGAGGCCGGTATTTCCCGGAGAGGTGGCCCGGCTCAAACTCCAGGGCTACAAGCTCAGAAAAAACATCGTTCAAACCAGTGGCAAAGTCCTGGTAGATGAAGAGCTGGCTGCCGAGGCGCAGATTATAGCTGCCATAAAATAATGCCAAGGATTCATCCCACGGCCCAGGTAGATCCCCGGGCTGAAATCGAAGAAGGGGTGGTAATTGGCCCTTACTGTGTGATCGGGCCAGAAGTCCGAATCGGTAAAAATACTATTTTAAAGTCACATTGTGTAATTGCAGGCCCTACTATTATAGGCGAAAGGAATGAGATTGGCCCTTTTGTAACCCTCGGGGAAGCTCCCCAGCATCTGGCTTACCGGAACGAGCCCACGCGCCTTGTGATCGGGGATGAAAATGTTATCCGAGAATACGTCTCCGTCCATCGGGGGACAATGCTTGATCAGGGGGAGACGAAAATCGGGAACCGCTGCTATCTTATGGCTTACACCCACGTAGGGCACGATTGTATCCTTGAAGATGAAGTGATCCTTACCAATGCCACCCACCTGGGAGGGCACGTAAGGGTGGGATCTGGAGCCGTTTTTGGGGGTGGAGCCTTTGTGCATCAGTTTTGTCGCATTGGAGAGCTGGCTTTTATAAGCGGGATGACAGGGGTGGACAAGGATGTCCCCCCGTTTTTCCGGGTTTTCGGGATCCCGGCAAGAATTGCCGGCCTTAATCTCGTAGGTCTTAAAAGAAGGGGGTTTTCTTCTGAAGATCTCCGGCAACTTTCAAAGGCCCTCAAAATTTATCTTCAAGAAGCCACCCTGGATGAGGTCATCCGGGAAATTCGAACCCGGCTGGGAGAAGAAGGCCCTCTGGCTGCTTTATTGTCTTTTTTAGAGGCCCCTTCCCGGCGAGGGTGTGTAAGGAAAAAACTAACATGATTGGTCTGATAGCTGGTGGTGGGAAATACCCGCTGCTTTTTGCCCAGGCGGTAAAGGCCCGGGGGCTTCCCCTGACAATCCTGGCCATTAAGGGAGAGGGGGGGGCTGCCCTTAAGTCCTTTGCTGATCGGTATTACGAGGTGCCTGTTACCCGTCTGGGTAAACTCTTGAAAATCATAAAAAGAGAAAAAATTACCGAAGTCGCCTTTGCAGGGCATGTTCGCAAAAGCAAAGCCCTTTTAAAGGCCCGGCCGGACTTAAAGACCCTCCTCCTGTGGAGCTCCCTGCAAACCAGAAATGACGATGAGATCTTGCGGGCAGTGGCGAAAGAGATCGAAAAAGCCGGAGCACGGGTAATCTCTCCCACCCAATATTTACCCGAACTCCTGACTCCGCAGGGAGTCCTTACCCGTCAAAGCCCCTCCCCTTCCCAGTGGGAGGATATAATTTACGGCTTTTCCGTGGCCAAGGCCCTTGGAGAGCTTGATATCGGGCAATGTGTGGTGGTGAAAGACAAAATGGTAGTAGCGGTGGAGGCCCTGGAAGGCACAGATGCCACCATCAAACGGGCTGGAGAGCTGGTAAAGGGGGCCGTGGTGGTAAAAGTCTTTAAGCCCCGTCAGGATCCGCGTTTTGATCTTCCCTCAGCCGGGCTTGAGACCATCGTTACCATGAAAGAGGCCGGGGCCAGGGTGCTGGCTCTCGAAGCCGGCAAGTCCCTCTTTTTCGATCGGGAAAAGGCTTTGTCTTTGGCAGAAGAGGCCGGTATAGTGGTGGTGGGGGTTCCCTATGATTAAGGTGGCGGTCATTGGTGTTGGTCATCTCGGGCGTTTTCATGCCGAAAAATTTGCCAGCCTTCCCGGAGTGGAACTGGTAGGGGTGGTGGATGTTTTAAGGGAGCGGGCCCGGGAAGTAGCCAGAAGATGTCATACCAGGGCCTTTTACGATTATCGTGAGGTCCTGCCCCTGGTGGATGCCGTCTCCGTAGTGGTTCCCACCGTCCATCACTTTGCGGTAACTAAAGCGGCTCTTGAGGCCGGCTGTCACGTCTTTGTGGAAAAGCCCCTGGCCAGCACCCCTCAGGAAGCCTACCATCTGGTAAAGCTTGCCGGGGAGCTGGGGCTTGTCTTGCAGGTGGGCCATATCGAAAGGTTTAATCCCGCCATCAAGAGATTGCTCTCAGAAGTTGACACCCCTCTTTTTATAGAGGCCCAGCGGGTTTCTCGTTTCTCTCCGCGCTGTCTGGATGTCGATGTGATCCTCGATCTTATGATTCACGATATAGATCTCGTCCTGGCGATCACCCAGAGTCCCGTAAAAGATCTTCAGGCAGCCGGGGCCCCGGTAGTAACGGACAAGATAGATCTGGCAAGTGTGCGCCTGCACTTTGAAAACGGCATGGTGGCCAATCTCACCGCCAGCCGAATTGCTCTTAAACCCGCCCGAAGTTTCAGGGTGTATCAATCCGGGGCCTATCTTGCGGCTGACACCCTTGAGAGCACCTTCGTCAAGGTTAAGCTCCAGGAAGGGCAATTCGTAAACAGCCCCCCTCACCTTCCAGAACGCTTCCCGGGGGCAGACCCTTTAAGAGAAGAACTTGAAATCTTTATAAAGGCGGTAGAAGAAGGGGCGTCTCCCCCGGTAAGTGGTGAAGAAGGGTTTGAGGCCCTTGAGCTTGCCTTTCTCATCAAGAAGGAAATAGAACGCCAAAAAGCCCATTTTCTGGCCAGAGAGGGATCTTGTCTGTCAGATCTCAGACGTCAGTGCGTGTCCTCCTAGTAGCGGGGGAGGCTTCAGGGGATCTCCACGGGGCCTCTTTCCTGCGCGCCTTGCGAGAGCTGGTCCCCGGAGTTCACGTTCTGGGGATCGGTGGGGCCAGATTGCGGGCGGCAGGCCTGGAATGCCTTTTCCCCGCCGAATCCCTGAGCATCATGGGGCTCCCCTCCCTTCAAGACATACAAAAGGTCTGGCATGCCTTTCAAAAGCTCTGGAAAGTCCTGCGAGAAGATCCCCCTTCTCTGCTCGTTCTTATAGATTTTCCGGACTTCAACCTCCTGCTGGCAAGGCTTGCCAAACGCTATGGTGTCCCGGTTTTTTACTATATCAGCCCTCAGGTATGGGCCTGGAGAAGGGGAAGAATCAAGACTATCAAAAAAGTGGTGGATACCATGGCAGTTGTTCTGCCCTTCGAGGTGGATTTTTACGCTCGCCATGGATTCCGGGTCCATTACGTGGGGCACCCCCTTCTTGACGTGGTGAAACCGGCACTTGCCCGGAAAACTTTTTGCCAGGTAGCAGGGCTTGACCCTGAAAGGCCCATGGTGGGTTTTTTCCCCGGGAGCAGACCACGGGAAGTAGCCACCCTGCTTCCCCTTTTCGAAGAGACCTTCTCCATTCTTAAGGCCCGCAGGCCCTCTCTTCAGGGGGTTTTTGTGCAGGCCGAAGGGATACCCAAATTCTCTCTCAAACATCAGGAGGCCAAAGTTGTAAGGGGTTATCAATATGAAGTAATGGCGCAAGCAGAAGTCGTGCTCCTGGCCTCAGGAACCGTTACTCTGGAAGCTGCCATTGTAGGAGTCCCCATGGTGGTGACCTACAAAATGGGTGGATTGAGTTTCTGGCTGGCCAAAAGGCTGGTAAAGGTGCCTTACGTAAGCCTTGTCAATCTGGTGGCTGGTGAGCCTCTCGTGCCAGAGCTACTCCAGCAGGAGGCAACGGCCCTTAATCTTGCCCGAGAGCTTCTGCGTTATCTGGAAAACCCCAAACTTCTTCGGGAGACAAAGAAAAAACTGGCCATAGTTAGAGAAAAACTGGGGCCTCCAGGGGCAGCCTGGCGCGCAGCAGAACTTGCAGCCCGGTTCTTGAAGAGAAAGGGGCAGGTTATCCCGGTTACTTAAGGATCAGGATTTCCACCTCTCTGGGCTTCCTCAGGACGTTGATGGTAACATCAGTTTCGTGATTTACGATATCAAGATCCAGGGCCAGATCCCGCACTCTCAGGTTGCGGAGCTGAACCTTCTTCAAAAAACGGGGCAGGATGGGCCGACAGAAACAGATTCCCTTCCTGGTGAATTTGAGGCCCAGGCAGGCGGCCAGGAACAAAAAGACAGAACCCGCAGCCCAGGCCTGAGGATTGCACGCCACCGGATAAGGCGTGGGGCCTTGATCCGGACGCCTGCTGAACCCGCAGAAGAGTTCTGGCATGCGATGGTAAGGAAAATAAAGGCTTGCTTCACAGAGGGCCCTGACCAGCCGGTTGAGATAAAACTTGAAGTTGTATTGAGAGAGGCCCCAGGCGATGAAGGCGTTGTCGTGTGGCCATACCGAACCGTTATGATAGGAGACCGGATTGTAAAGCACCTCCCTGGAGGAAAGAGTCCTTATCCCCCAGCCGGAAAAAGAATCAGGAGAGAAGAGTTTTTGAGCTACGGAAGCAGCCTGTCCTTCGTCGGCGATTTCACAAAAAAGGGCGTGCCCCGCGTTAGAGGTGCATACCCGACAGGGACGTTTCCTCCCATCCAGAGCCAGGACAAAGGTTCCGAGTTCCGCATCCCAGAAGGCCTTTTGAAACTTTTCCTTGAGCTCCAGGGCCTTTTGCGTCAGACGATCCGAAAGATCGGCCTTCCCCAGGGCCCTGGCTAAAAATGCCGTTTTGAGATAGGCCTGGTAAGCATACGCCTGCACTTCCACCAGGGCGATGGGATGTTCGGCCATGGACCCATCCGCATGAAAGACGCTGTCGTGAGAATCTTTCCATCCTTTATTGATGAGGCCTTCTTGAGAGGCCTGGTATTCCAGGAAACCATCGCCATCAAGATCTCCGTATTCTTCCATCCAGCGCCAGGCTGCTTCCAGATGAGGCCAGAGGTCTTTAATAAATTCCAGGTCATGGGTGCGTTCAAAGTAAGCCCCTGCCAGGATCAAAAAAAGGGGAGTAGCGTCAATGGTTCCGTAATACCGGGCAAACGGGATTTCTCCGGTGGCTGCCATTTCCCCAAGGCGCATTTCATGAAGGATTTTTCCAGGTTCAGCGTCACGAGACGGGTCTTTTTCGGTGGCCTGCGTAGCTGCCAGAAAACGTAAGACTCCGCGGGCAATCTCCGGGTTGAACCACAAACATTCCAGGGCGGTTATAATGCCATCCCGTCCAAAAGGGGTATTAAACCAGGGGATACCGGCATAGGGGTAAAGTCCGTAAGGAGTGCGGGTGAGCATCATAAAAATGTCGCTTTCAGAGCGTTTAAGCCAGGCGTGGAAATGTTCCTGTGGAGTGGCAACCTGGCAGCTTAGCCGGCGGAGCTCTTTAAGTTCACTTCTGGCGGAAAGATAAGCCCTGGTGAAGGGAACGAACTCTTCTTCTTCATCCAGAGAACAAACCACTACCAGGAAAAGATTTGTTTTTTCTTTGGGGCGAAGGTCGAGGTAAAAGAGGGCGTGTTCGTTATCAAGAATTTCTGGCTGGGGTTCGAAAAGGAGCCTTGTTTGGCGACGTCTCCCATCAAGCCCGAGATAAGTAAAGCATACCTCCTGGTCGTGTTTTTGGGGAGAAAAGAAGCGGCCCTTTCTCTTTCGTTTTACCCCGCGGACTTCAAAGATGTCCACAAAATCTACTCCAAAATGGAAAGTAAGAGGGAGGTGGATCCGACAGGGTGAGAAATTCTCCACCCTTATGGCCTCGTAACAGACTCCCTGGAAGAGGAATTTCTGGCGAAGGATGTGGACACTTCCCCTGGGCAAAAATTCGTTTCCCTCAAGCATAATATCGGGATTAGTGAGATCACTTGCTACCATGAGATTGTCTCTGGTAGCAGAAGAATTGAGGAGAAACGGTCTGACATGACAGAAGCGTAATTCCAGCCGGGATAAATAGCGCGTTCCACAATGGTAAAGCCCCTGTTCTCCTAAGCCCTCTTGACGAATGTCTCCGTAAGGGTCAAAGAGGGCAAAGGTGTCACCGTGTTTCAAAATAAGGGCCTCTTTGGAGAGGCCCGGAGAAGTGGCCAGGATGTAGAATTTTTGAGGTTTTATCTCAACCACACACTCTTTCATGCCACTTTGAGAAGCGGCTCGTAAGTGGTAAGGAGCCGTTCATAGACTTTGAGGTAATTGAAAGCCATTATCTCAGAAGTAAACCGGCGTTCAAAGGCCTTTCGACAAAGAATCCTTTTGAGATTGGCTACTTTTTCTACGGCCTCTACCGCCTCTTGCAGGCTTTCCACCATGAAACCGGATACCCCTTCTTCTATTATTTCTGGCACCGAACCACAACGCCAGGCAATGACCGGGGTGCCACAGGCCATGGCTTCAATCATTACCAAACCAAAAGGTTCAGGCCAATCAATCGGGAAAAGAAGCGCATAAGCCCGCCCCAAAAATTCATTTTTCTCTTTGTCGTTTATTTCCCCAATAAATTCCACCCAGGGACTTTTGAGAAGAGGTTTTATAACGGTCTCAAAATATTCGCGATCGGCTTTGTCCACCTTGGCGGCGATGAGGAGTTTCATACCAGCTCTT
>JALSPN010000140.1 GCA_026985945.1 Thermodesulfobacteriales bacterium | reverse complement strand
CGATGGTTTCAAGTCTCGTCCCGCGGGCCTTGACGATAACCGGAGGATCCCGGTCTTCATAATCTTTCATCTGGGTGAAGGGGTGCCAGATATGGCGGCGATCAATCTCAAGAATTTTTTTTCTGTCCCATCGCATAGCAGCCCTCTTAAAGTTATACTATTTGAAGGCCGAAAATAGTGAAGATGAAAAATTTGACAACCTTTTTCTTCATCCTGGGTTTAATTCTTTCCGCCTTCCCGGCCTTTGCCGGGGATATTTTCCTGGATTTAGAGGTCTCGGGGCAAAGAGTAACCGCAAGGTGGCAGGCCTCTTTTGCACCCCGGGCCTATATCCTTTATTACGCCCCCTGGCCTGAAATGGAGCCCATCGGAAGTGCCAACCTGGGGCTTCTGAACGAACTTTCCGCCACCCTCCCTTATGGAAGTGCTTATTACATAGCGATAGGGGCCCTTGATGAAGCAGGAACTTTCCACCTCTCAAATATCGAATATTTCCGCCTCCAGGAAATCTTAAGGCCACCTCCTGGTATCTCCTGGCAGTGGCAATTAAGCGGCCGCGTGAAAACTGATGTTCCAGCAGATCTTTTTGATATCGATCTTTTTGAAACTCCGGCAGAAACTATTGCCCATCTCAAGTCTTCCGGCCGAAAGGTAATCTGTTATTTCAACGCCGGGGCTTACGAACCCTGGCGGCCGGACGCCTCTTCCTTTCCGGAAGAGGTCCTCGGAAATCCCCTAGAAGACTGGCCGGACGAAAGATGGCTTGACATCAGGCGCCTTGACCTTTTGGGCCCTATCATGAAAAAGCGCCTTGACCTGGCGGTAAACAAGGGCTGTGACGGGGTAGAACCCGATAACATTGACGGCTACCTCAATGAGACGGGCTTTCCCCTTACGCGCGAAGATCAAATCCGTTACAATCTCTGGCTGGCAAAGGAAGCCCACAAAAGGGGGCTTTCTATCGGGCTTAAAAACAACCCGGAACTTGCCTGCCTCCTGGAACCACACTTTGATTGGGCACTTTCTGAGGAATGTTTCTTCTACCAGGAATGTGAAAACTTCACCTGTTTTATCGAAAACGGCAAGGCCGTGCTTGAGGTAGAATACGAACTTGAGCCCGAAGAATTCTGCCCCGAGGCAAGAAGGCTCGGTTTTTCTGCCCTCAGGAAGAGATGGGAGCTCGATTCTTTTTATGAGAGTTGTGAGAACTTCTGATGGGCACTCTGGAAGAGCTTCTTGCTAAGGCCTGTGGCGAGAAAGAAGCAGACCTCTGTCTTTCCGGGGCCAGAGTCTTTGATGTCTTTTCGGGGACCTTTCGGGAAGAAAACATTTACCTTGCCAGAGGTTTTATTCTGGGGCGGGCTCCCAGAAAGGCCAGAGAGACCTTTAATCTCGAAGGGCTTTATTTGCTTCCGGGTTTTATCGAGGCACACCTGCACCTTGAAAGCTCCTACCTCATGCCTCAGGAACTGGGAAGTATCCTTCTCTCCCACGGAACCACCACGGTAGTGTGCGACCTGCACGAAATTGCAAATGTCCTGGGGCTTGAAGGTCTTTTTTATCTCCTCTCAGAGGCCCGAAAGATCCCCCTTGATTTTTTCTTTACCGTCCCCTCTTGTGTACCGGCCTCTCCCCTGGAGACCCC
>JALSPN010000139.1 GCA_026985945.1 Thermodesulfobacteriales bacterium | reverse complement strand
TGAGTTGTTCTGGATCGGGATCAATAAAAATACTCACCTTCAAACCGGCTTCTTTTAAGTCTTCCACGGCCTCTCTCACTTTTGCCGTCCTTCCCTTGACCTTAAGCCCCCCTTCGGTGGTGATCTCCTGCCGCCTTTCAGGAACCAGGGTTACCTGATCGGGCCGAATCTCTTTGGCAATTTTGATCATCTCCTCGGTGGCTGCCATCTCTAAAACCAGTTTGGTCTTAACAATCTCTCTCAGAAGGCGGACGTCACGGTCCTGGATATGACGGCGATCTTCTCGAAGATGAACCACAATCCCGTGAGCCCCGCCAAGTTCTGCAAGAACCGCAGCGTGAACGGGATCGGGATAATTTACCTTCCGGGCCTCTCTTACCGTGGCCACATGATCCACATTGACCGCCAGTTTGGCTGGCATATACTCCCTCCTTCGCACAAAATTTAGTATTTTGCGAGCCCTGCTCCCCAAAAGAGTTTCCAGGAGCTCAAGCTCTTTTTTTACCATAAGCTTGGCGGCATAACGCCCCCTTTCATGTTCGTGCCCCAAAAGGTGCAAGAGACCATGAATCGCTAACGCCAGAAGATAATGTCTGAAAGGAAGTCCATAGAGTTCAGCTTCCCGGCGAGCAGTTTCTACCGAAAGAAGCACGTCTCCCAAAAGATGGGGCTGAACTTCTACAAAGGGGCCTTCTCGTTGGGAAAAAGAAATGACGTTTGTGGGATATGGCCTTCCAAGATACTTCTGGTTGTAAAAAGTGATCTGAGCGTCATCTAGCAGGATGAAATTGGCCTCTTTTTCGGGAATACCGAGGAGAAAGAGCGCGGCCTCAAGGTTCTGGCGCAACCAGGACGTGGGAACATTAAAAAGCTGTTTATTGATGAGTTCGATGGGCATCCTGAAGGAGTTTGATAGTGAAAAGCCCTCAAAAAGGCAAGGGCAAAATCAGCCCCCTCCTGAGGACTTCTCCAGAAACAACTCCATCTCTCCGGAATAATTTCACTTTCCAGCGCGGGAAAAACTTTTCTGAAAAGATGCCCTTTGCAGATTACCGCGAAACTTAAAGGGGTTTTATGAGAGCGTTATCTATCAAGCGGGCCCTGCCCACAAAAACCGCCAGGGCCAGCAAAGTGGGAGAAGAAATTTCCTTTACAGGTTCAAGGGTTTCCGGATGACAAAATTCCACATAGTCAATCCTGGTATAGGGATATGAAAGAATAAAGGCCTCGATCTCTTTCTTAAGGGGGGGAGCCTCCCTTGCCCCCTCCTTTACCTTTTCTTGGGCCAGACAGAGGGCCTTGTAAAGGCAGGTAGCACTTTTTCTCTCTTCTGGAGAGAGATAGGTATTGCGAGAGCTCATGGCCAGGCCGTCTTCTTCCCGCACGATGGGATGCCCGACGATTTCAATACCCAGATTCAGATCCTCTACCAGACGCCGGATCACCAGAAATTGCTGATAATCCTTGAGACCAAAAACGGCCAGGTGGGGCTTCACAATGTTGAAAAGTTTAAGACAGACCGTGGCCACCCCTCGAAAATGACCCGGCCGCCTAGCACCACAAAGGGGTTTGCTAAGCTCTGAGACCTCCACATAAGTCTGAAAGCCGGAAGGATACATCTTCTGGGCCTCCGGGACAAAGAGCACATCCACCCCTATTTCTTCTGCCAGGCGGGCATCACGGTTTAAGTCTCGAGGATAAGCGGCAAAATCCTCCTGAGGCCCAAATTGGATAGGATTTACGAAAATGCTTACTACTAATTTATCTGCAAGTTCCTTGGCCTTTCGCATGAGGGCCAGATGCCCCTCATGGAAATAGCCCATGGTGGGGACAAAAGCTATCCGGGCTCCATCCTGACGGACCCGTTCACTCCAGGCCCGCATCTCAGGAATTTCTTTGAGTAATCTGATCTTTAACCTCCTCGCCCTGAAAGAATTTGCCCTTCCGCCCAGAAAGGAAGGGCCTCGATTATCTCACGCTGCAATTTATTATAATCCCAACCAGGTGGGGCTAAAACCCGCCCGGCCTCCCAGGGAGAAAGTATCCCGTCGGCATTATCATCCTGATAATAAAGGACCAGATGGTTTTGTTTCGGATCCATCCCCCAGATCTTTATTTTTCGTCCCCCCCGATGATCCTCCCAGAGAGAAACCCGAATTATTAATCCCTTCAGAGGGAATTCCCACTCTCCCCACCAGGGGCTTAGACGGACCCCTGGAATTTGTAAAGGAAAGACAAATTGTTTCAGGATTTCAAAAAGGGGCCTTTTGGCATTGTAGATAATTACCGGCGTGCCAAGCGATATTTTGCGGAATAATTCTCTGAGATCCTTATCTTCTAAAGCAATACAACCGTGAGTCCAGTCTCTTACCAGTTTTTCTCCCCTTTTCTTTAAGATGCCTCCTCCGTGGATTCCCACCCCAAACCCCAAGGGGCATTTGGGAGAGGGGCTTTTCTCCAGTGCTGCCCGGATACAGAGTTTATATTCCTCATAAGTGAGTCTTCCTTCCCACCAGGCAAGATTGACATCTTTAAGATTGGGATAATTAAGACCCATAAATAATCCGTATTTTCGTGAAGGGCGCTTGGAGATTACGAAGTAAAAGCCTTCCGGGGTGGCTCCGTCTCCCCGAGACTTTTTGGGGAGGTCAGGGTTCCAGCCCAGGGCTATGGGATAGGCCTTTTTAAGCTCCTGATCCCGGTAAAGATAGAGGGTGCGAGAATATTTTTCGACCACGAGGAGATCTTGGGCCCAGGAAAAGGAAAAAAAACTCAAAATTATCCATAAAACGATTATATTTTTCATTTTTCCCGAGATTTATTGTGCAGTATCTTTTAAATTTGGAAAAATAAATTTCTAAAAATCTGGCAAACTCCCTAGTTTATATTAAACTATTTTTTCAAACCATGAGGAGGTGTAGGTATGAGGAAGAAATTATTGGCGTTGATGATGGCGGTATCTTTCATGGGTGCTTCTTCTGGAGCGGCCCTGGCGGCCAAATACTGCAAGGGCACGGTGAAAGAGGTTGAGGGCAAAACCATGGTTATTGAAATTCATGGCAAGTGCAAGTGTAAGGCCGGAGATTCCGTAAAAATTAAACCCGCCAAGAAAAAGGCCGTAGAAGGCTGCTAGTTAAGTTGCCCTTAAGAGGGGGTTATGCCCCCTCTTTTAGCATCTCCTTAAAGAGGGAGCTTGCTTCTTCAAAGACTGAAGCTTTTTCTGGAAGAGAAAGAAGAGGTTTTCTTTCGATTTCAGCCTCAAAAATTTCCGGGCTCTCTTTTAGATAACCCAAAAATTTCATTCCTTTTTCGGCACAAATTTGTTGCACATAGTCATCAAGGGCTTCCGGGATTTTTTCCGGAGCGCGATTAACGAGGAGCCACAAAGTTCCCACTTCCAGCTGCAGGGGTTTGATGAGCTCGGCGATCCGGCCGGCCGTCATCACTCCTCGCGAGGAGGCGTCAGAGACCACCAGAAGATGGTCTATCTTGCGCATATTAAGGCGCGAGAGATGTTCCATGCCGGCCTCGTTATCCACCACCACGTAAGCGTAATGGCGCATAAGTTTTTCAAGGGCTTGGGATAGAAAGGCGTGAGCTGCGCAATAACACCCCGGGCCTTCAGGCTGGCCCATCACGATCAGATCAAAGCCCGAGGCCTCGATAATGGCTTCGTTAAGCCGCATTTCGATAAAATCCCCCCGGGCCATACTGTCAGGGACCGCGGTGCGGAGCTCGTTTTTGATTTCCCCCAGCGTAACCTCAACCTCCACTCCGAGAAGTTCGTTGAGATTGGCATTGGGGTCCGCATCAACCGCAAGAATGGGGGTCTTTCCTTCGGTAAGAAGGTATTTGACCAGAAGGGCGGCCACGGTGGTCTTTCCAGTCCCACCTTTTCCGGCCAGGGCAATGGTTCTGGACATCTCTGCTCTCCTAACCCTTTTTGTGCCGATCTTTGAAAAGTTTGTAAGTAAGGCTATCTACCAGGGCCTTACAACTTGCTTCCAGAATGTCGTGAGATACCCCTACCGTTCCCCAGCGATCATTTTGATCCCGGGAGAAAATAAGGACTCTTACCATGGCCCCGGTGCCAGGACTTCCGGGAAGGACTCTTACTTTGTAATCCTCAAGGATCATCTCTTTAAGTTGAGGATAAAAGCGTTCCAGAGCCTTACGAATGGCATTATCAAGGGCGTTTACCGGACCATTTCCCGAAGCAGCGGTATGTTCTACCTCTCCCACTCCCGGAGGCACCCGGACCATTACCGTGGCTTCTACCATGGGATGCCCTTCCTCTGGGGCCTGCATGTCAAAGACCCGGTAGCCCAAAAGTTCAAAATATTGTTTGGGTTCGCCTATCAAACGATACATAAGGAGTTCCAGGGAGGCCTCTGCCGCCTCAAACTGATACCCCTGGGCCTCTCGCTTCTTAACTTCCTCAACAATTTTGGCCACCATGGGATCATCGGCCTCAAGTTTAAGCCCAAATTGCTGGGCCTTGTAAAGGATGTTGCTCCTTCCGGAAAGGTCTGAAACCAGAATACGGCGGGTGTTTCCCACAAGCTCGGGCTCGATGTGTTCGTAGGTGCGCGGATGCCTCATTACAGCGGAAACATGCACCCCTCCCTTGTGGGCAAAAGCACTCCGGCCAACATAGGGCAAATAGCGAGGGTGAGGAATATTGGCAATTTCACACACATAGCGAGATACTTCCGTCAACCTGTGGAGATATTTTTTGGCCTCCGCTTCATAGCCCATTTTCAACACCAGATTGGGTATTATCGAACACAGGTTGGCGTTACCACAGCGTTCCCCGAAACCGTTGATAGTGCCCTGCACCTGAACGGCCCCTTCAAGGACTGCCATAAGAGAATTGGCCACCGCACATTCGGAGTCGTTGTGGGCGTGAATGCCGAAAGAGACCCCTTTACCCAAACGTTTTTTGACCTCCCGCACGATCTCAACGATTTCGTGAGGAAGAGTGCCGCCATTGGTATCACAAAGGACCAAGACGTCGGCTCCGGCTTCTTTGGCCTTCTTGAGGGTTTCTATCGCGTAATCCCGGTTTTCCTTAAAGCCATCGAAGAAATGTTCGGCATCGTAAAATAGTTTCTCACAATGGGGTTTGAGATAGGCCACTGAAGCCGAAATTATTTCCAGGTTTCTTTCCAGAGTGGTCTTTAAGGCCTCTTTCACGTGAATATCCCAGCTCTTTCCAAAGATGGTAATAACCGGGGTCCGGGCTTCAATAAGGGCAGCCAGATTTTGGTCCTCTTCGGGGCGTTTACGGGGATGATGGGTGCTCCCAAAGGCCGCAATCTTGGCGTGTTTGAGCTTCAGGTCCCGAACTTCCCGAAAAAAACGGGCGTCTTTGGGATTGGACCCCGGCCAGCCCCCTTCGATATAATCGATACCAAGCTCGTCAAGCTTTTGGGCCACCCGTAATTTATCTTCTACCGAAAGATTGAATTCTTCAGCCTGCGTGCCGTCACGTAAGGTAGTGTCATAAAATTCGATTTTTTTGGCCATAAATACCCCTTACGCCTTTTCTTCTTCAGGCTCCCGGTCGAGCCCGAAGGCCTCGTGAAGGGCCCTTACCGCAAGCTCCGTATATTTTTCATCAATAACACAGGAAATTTTAATCTCCGAGGTGGAAATCATGTGAATATTAATATTATGGGCGGCCAGGACCTCAAACATTTTGGCCGCCACTCCGGGATGAGCTCGCATACCGGCTCCTACAATGGAAACCTTGGAAATATCTTCTGAACCCTCAATTTTCTCGATCCCAAGACCGGGGGCAATCTCCTCTACCAGACGGAGGGTCTTTTTATAGTCTGTTTTGGGC
This sequence comes from Thermodesulfobacteriales bacterium, assembly GCA_026985945.1. Taxonomy (GTDB): domain Bacteria; phylum Desulfobacterota; class Thermodesulfobacteria; order Thermodesulfobacteriales; family Thermodesulfatatoraceae; genus Thermodesulfatator. The sequence continues at coordinate 5,379 of JALSPN010000139.1, read as the reverse complement.
ACGGTGAAGGTCATATCCGCCCGGCCATCTGGCCTTCCGGTCTGGATGATCATATCCACCACGATACCGGCGTTCGCAATGGGCCCGAAGATCTGAGCCGCTACTCCGGGTCTGTCAGGCACCCCGTAAAGAGAAATGCGGGCCTCGTTGCGATTATAAGTCACCCCTGAGACAAGCACTTTTTCCATGGTTTCGTCCTCCTCGACCACCATCGTTCCGGGCTCTTCGGAAAAACTGGACCTTACATGGATCGGCACTTTATAGATTTTAGCAAATTCCACGGAGCGAATTTCCAGCACTTTAGCTCCCATGCTGGCAAGCTCCAACATCTCATCGTATGAGATCCGCTCTATCTTGCGAGCCCTGGGAACAATTCGGGGATCAGCAGTATAAACGCCGTCCACGTCGGTGAAGATCTCACAGATGTCAGCTTTAAGGGCCGCGGCGATAGCCACCGCCGTGGTATCAGAACCGCCCCGTCCTAAGGTAGTAATATCGCCCTCTTCGGTTACCCCCTGAAAACCGGCAACGATTAAAATGTGGCCCTTTTCAAGCTCCTGGCGCATTCTCTCCGTGGCGATATCCCGAATCCGGGCCTTGCCAAAAAGCTCATCAGTCTTTATGGGGATTTGAAAGGCCACTAGAGCTTTGGCCGGATAGCCCATGGCGTTTAAGGCCATCGCTAAGAGGGCTGAAGAAACCTGCTCTCCCGTGGCCACCAGCATGTCAAGCTCACGCGGAGAAGGCTCCTCTACCAATTTGTGGGCAAGATCTAATAATCTATCTGTTTCTCCGGCCATGGCAGAAACCACCACCACCACATCATGGCCTTCGTCTTTGTATCTGGCGATCCGGCGGGCTACGTTGCGGATCCTCTCCAGATCCCCTACCGAAGTCCCTCCGAACTTCTGGACTACCAGCATAGATTCAATCCTCCTTCTTACCGCTCCACACCGGGTCTTCTCCAAAGTGGAGAAACCACCATTCCTCAGCATCCGCCCCACGATCGTTGGGGCGAAGCTCAATACGATAATGTTCACAATATTCCATCAGCAAGGCGTAAGCTTCGTTAAGCTTTTGCATGGCCTCAAGGTCTCCTGCCCGGTCAGGGTGCAGTTTCGCAGCCAGTTTGCGATAACGTTTTTTTATCTCCGCCCTTGAAGTCTCCTGAGGGAGCCCCAAAAGGCGCCGGGCTTCTTCCAGTTTTTGCCATTTTTCCCGTCCCATCACTCAAACCCTGCGAGCAGAATGTAACTCAAATCGGAGTTTTTAACCAGATTTATTGGCCGATGGGAATAGTAAGAAGGGGGACAAGTCCTTTCTCCTTTCCGGCTTCTAACACAAAGAGCTGCCCCAGCAAGACAAAGGTGGACTTGGTATTGAGATCGTCGTCGGCAATGTAAAACCAGTGCCCTCGATAATGGACCGCCACCGCGGCTTCAGGAGGCGGCTGTTTACTTACTCGCACCACAAAAAGATCTCCCAGAAGGGATCGCCAATCAAAGGGAGCCCCATCCGGAAAGCGTGTAAGGGTAACTTTGCCTTTTTTAAAATCTTCCTCTGGAGGAATTACCCCCTGAGAGAGATAAAAGAGGACCCCGATAAGGGAGCGAGTTTGAACGGTTATAAAACGGTCGCTTTCTGAAGCCATCTCGGGAGTGAGAGGATAGAAATTATAATCTCCCAATTTCAGCATCTTTCGTAATTTCAAGAAATCTGGATGCGTGGATGCTTCGCGGTGGACCAAAAGTGCCGGATAAAGGTGGTCTTTAAAGCGTTTGTAGCCAAAATCGATGTATTTCTGCCGGTGCAGTCTCTGCATAAGGGCTGCCAATTTCAAAAATTCTTCAAATTCTGGCTTTAATTCTGGAGTGGGGCCTGAGGCTGTGGGAGCATTTTTAGTCCCCTGGATCCTCTGAACACAGAGGCGCAAGATTCTATCCACCCTCCAGCCAGAATTACAGAGAAGAACCAGGTGTTCCAGGGGAATGGGAGAGAGAAGCCGCCTCACGAATTGTTCTCCGTGAAGCGGGGTGAAAGAAATGGTGGGCTTTTCCGCGTAAGAAAGGCCCAGCCCGAAAGAATAAGTATCGGGATAGGCCTCTTTTACGTTGGCACTGGCATTAACCCCGCCTGAAAGGGAAAACTGGGTGGAAATATTGGTGATCTCCAAAAAAACCGGATTATCCCGATAGCGCAGACGGACTAAATTAAGTAACATTTGTTCGTTGGAAGATAACTGGACGGCAAGGTTATAGTTGAAGCGGGCCTCTTTTAAGGCCTGAGGGCCGACGTCGGCACAACCGCTTAAAAATAGAGCTAAAAATAATAGCAGGGCTCGAGCACACATGTCCCTTTATTTAGCAAGGTTTAGAATTATCCTTCAAGTGGTAGTTTTATCCCTGCTCCTTAATCAGGCGGTTTCTCTCGCGCAGGGGCTTCCCCTTTTCGAAGAAGCCAGGGATTTGCGTTATTTAAACCCCAAGGCCACCGAACGAAAGGCCTTTTTAAAAGGGCAGAAAGCACTTCTCAAGAAACTTTTAGAGGACCTTGCTAAACTCAAACCTCAGGGCCCAGAAGACCAAAAAAACCTCCGCGAAGCAGAAGAACTTTTAAAAAACCTCCCCTTACTCTGGCAAAAAATAGAAATAGAATTCGAACAACAAAAAGAAACCCCTCCCCTGCCCCTCCCCCATCTCCCCAAAACAGGGACCAAACTTTCTCAGTTTGAAGAATTCTTGCTCTTTGGCTTCCAGTTACGCCATGAGACAGAAACCCTCAAGGGCAAACAACAGATTGAAAAAGACGAACTAGACCGCCTGGAAAAGGCCCTTGAAGAAGTTTATCGAGACTATCTCCTTCTGGCAGAGAAGGGGCCTTCTGCCCGGGCCTACCTCAAACTGGCCGAACTTCTGAATTTACAGGCCAGGTGGGCCCTTGCCAAACTAGAACTCCAGCGCACTCTGGATCGTCTGGATCAGCTCTCAAAACTCGAAAATCAGTGGCAGGAGTTGCTGGAAAACGCTTTTGCCAGACTCAGGATAGAACCTGCTGAGATATCAGCCCTCCAAAAAGACCTTGAAAAGATCCAAAAAAGGCTCGAAACCCTCAAAAGAAACAACCAGAAAATTCGCGAAGCTATCGAGCGCGAACTCGCCCTTTTAGAAATTCGCCTTACCAAACTCGGGCCCAAATCTTCTAAACCATATAAACGGCTTTACTACGAAACCAAAAAAGAATCTTACAAAATCAGGCTTGAAATACTTGAAACTCAAGAGGGCCTGGCAACACTCCAAAAAGAAGAAAAACAGCTCTGGCGAGATTTCGCGGCCTGTTTAGCTAAATGCAAGCGGCAACATGTAGCCCAATCCTTAGAAGAACACGAAAAAAGACTCCAGAAATTTGAAAACCAGCGGGAAAGCCTCCGGTTCCGCCTGAACTATCTCCAAGAAAAGAGTATCCTTGTTCGAAGTAATCTCGCCTTCCATCAGGAAATTGCCCGAAAAGGATCTAAAGGGGCCTTTCTGGCCTCTCTGATCCAGGAAGAGAAAAATCTTCTGGCCATCCTTCAAAAACTTCAAGATCTCCTGCAAACCAAAAGGGAAACGCTACGGCGCTTCCTCTTTGAAGGAGAAACTATCCTCTCCCTGTGGAAATCGCGCCTCAGTCTCTGGCAAAGGGCCTACAACCGTGTGCAAAAATTTTATCAGCGCAGTCAAAAAAGTATCAAAAGTTTCCTCTACTATCCCCTCTGGAAGAGTGGAGAAACCACCTTTACTATCCTGAGCTTACTTAAGCTCATCCTTGTTTTGACCCTCGGGATCATCCTCCTGAAACTCCTCCAGCGTCGTCTGGAAAGATTTTTGATCAAGCACCTGGGGATGGCCCCGGGAGTGGTGAATTCCCTTTCCACCCTGAGCTACTACATCATGCTCTGCCTTTTAGCCCTGGTTGCCCTTTCAAGTGCCGGGGTAAACCTGAGCCAGATTGCCCTCATCTTCGGAGCCCTCTCGGTAGGTATCGGTTTTGGCCTTCAGACCATTGCCAACAACTTCGTCTCCGGCATCATCCTCCTTACAGAAAGAAGCATCAAAGTAGGAGACCTGGTCCAATTTGAAGATGGGACCATCGGGGTGGTGGAGAAAATAAATATCCGGAGCACTGTAATCCGCACCTTTGACGCCCTTGAAATTATCGTTCCTAACTCTGAATTCATCTCACAACGCATTTCCACCTGGACTTACGAAGACGACTGGCGTCGTATTCTGATTCCTTTTGGAGTGGCCTACGGAACAGACCCTGAAAAGGTGAAAGAGGTGGCCATAAAGGCGGCCAGAAGCGTTCCCATCACTCTGGAAGACCCGGACCACCCCATCAGGGTTCGCTTTTTAGGTTTCGGAGAAAGCAGCCTGGACTTTGAACTGGCAGTCTGGACGCGACAATATCTGGTTAACCGGGCCATGACCGGCATCAAAAGTGACTATTACTATGCCCTTTATAAGGCCCTTAAAGAGGCCGGTATTGAAATTCCCTTCCCGCAAAGGGACATTCACCTGCGAAGTATCTATCCGGAAGCTCTGGAAAAGATCAAAAAAACTTTTAAAGGGGAAGGATAAATGCGGGTGGGTTTTGGCTATGACGTCCATCCTTTCGTAGAAGGTCGCCCTCTTATCCTTTGCGGAGTGGAAATACCCTTTGAAAAGGGCCTCAAAGGGCACTCTGATGCCGACGTGGCCCTTCACGCCCTCATCGACGCCCTTTTGGGGGCCGCAGGGCTTGGAGATATCGGGGAACACTTTCCAGACTCCGATGAAAAATATTATCGCGTTTCAAGCATTCTTCTTTTGCAAGAAACCATAAAACTAATTCAAAAAGAGGGCTTCAGCCTTCTAAACGCTGACCTCACTATCGTCTGCGAGAAACCCAAACTGGCCCCTTACAAGGAACAGATGAGGAAGAAATTGTCAGAGATACTTTCCTGCTCCCCTAAAGACGTTAATATTAAGGCTAAAACCTCTGAAAAACTCGGGTTTCTGGGGAGAGAAGAGGGTATAGCCGCTTACGCCGTCGTGCTCATCTCTCATGCCGCTTAGTGAAGAAAAAGTCAAGAAGGCCCCTGAGGCTCCAGGAGTTTATCTCTTCAAAGGAGAGAAGGGAGAGATTTTATACGTTGGCAAGGCCAAAAGCTTACGTAAAAGGCTTTTAAGCTATACCAAACCGGATCTCTCTTCGAAAACCAGAGTTTTGATTGCAAAAACCAGAGACTTTGAATTTATTGTTACGAGAAGCGAAAAAGAAGCCCTGGTCCTTGAGGCCAACCTTATCAAAAAGTTTCGCCCCCGTTACAATGTCATCCTCCGGGACGACAAGGCCTATCCA
>JALSPN010000138.1 GCA_026985945.1 Thermodesulfobacteriales bacterium | reverse complement strand
GCAAAGAATATTGCCGAGAATTACAAAATCTTCATCAAAAGGGCCAAAAAATCTGCCAAATCGAGCCTTACTTAGAAAAGTGGCTTCTTATAAGGAATCTTTTAGACGAAGGGGCCCCTGCCGATTGGGTAGCCAGGATCCCGGAGCTTTCTCAGGTTTACGCTATGGAACACGAAACTTTTGGCAGACTTCTTGACTATTACACCGCCATGCAGGGGCGGTTTGAAGAATTGGTCCAGAAAATAAAGGCCTTTGCCAGGGCAGATGCCAAACGCATTGTCCTCCGTGATCGTCTTCGAAGCGAAGAAATAGTTGCTCTTGTCCGCAAATGCCCTCAGGACGCCAAAATTTATGTGGAAGCAGGCTACATTCACATCAAGCTGCTTTATTTTTTGGCTCACCGGGCCCGGGGAAACTTTGTTCTCCGGGCAGAAAATCTCCTCCTCAAGGCCCTTTCTGCCAGGGGTTTTAAAAAGGTTCTCCCTTCTCCAGGCGACGGGCTCACTTCTTATTATCTTTTTGGCGGGAAACACCGTAACATGGATGAAGACCTTCTGGCTGCCCGCAGCATTATTTACATCAAACTCATCGAAAAAGACGAGCTTAAACCCACTTCCGATGATCCTTTTCCGCACTTGCGCCAGGAAGTCTTCTGGCGCCTTTTTGTGTGGGAACTTTCTTACGAAGATTGCAAGAATCTAGATAAAATCATCAGGCTCCTTTCCACGAAAAAGGCCCAGGAAATGGCCAAAAGGCTCTACAAAGAGGCCTATGAGAAGGCTTTCGAAAAATTCAGGGATCTTCAGTTTGATAGGGAAGTTCGATTATAAATTCGGCCCCCTCAGCGTGGTTACGGGCGTAAATTCGACCTCCGTGAGCCTCGATTATTTTCAAAGAGATAGATAATCCCAGCCCGGTGCCGCGCTTCTTGGTAGTAAAAAAGGGGGTAAAAAGCTGTTTTAATACTTCCTCAGGAATACCAGGGCCAGTGTCTCTCACCCTGATATAAACCCTGTTTTTTTCCCTATCAGGGTGAATTTCAAGCTCAACCCTTCCCCCTTCTGGCATGGCCTCCAGGGCGTTTTGAAGGAGATTGAAAAGAACTTCTTTCAGACGTGACTCATCCACCAAAATTTCAATCCTCTCTGAGGGAGCAATAAAATTCACCGCAATACCTTCTTCTTCAAAGCGAGGCCGATAAACCTCTAAAGCTTCCTGACAAAGGGAGGCAAGATCTACCTTTTTACGCTCCAACTTAAGCGGACGGGCAAAATTGCTGATATCTGAAAGGAGTTTTTCCAGACGCTGGACCTCCCGGAAAATGAGCTCGAGTTTTCTTCTTTTATCCGGACTCTCTTCCTTTTTCAGAAGGGAGAGAACAAGCCCTCCGATAGCAATAAGAGGGTTCTTAATCTCGTGAATAATCCGGGAGACTGCCATCCCCACCGCGGCAAGCTTTTCACTCTCAAGGAGCCTCCTTTCCATCTCCTTCTGGGCAGACATATCCCGCACAATGGCGGTAAAGACCCAGTGGCCGTTAATTCTGGAGGCTGAGCGGGAGATCTGGACCGGGAAAATCTCCCCGTTTTTTCGGCGGGCCTTACCCTCCATGATTCGGCCCAGGACCGGAGAGCGCCCGGTCTTTAAGAATTCTTCTACATATTTGCGGTGCTTTAAGGCTACTTGAGGAGGAAGAAGGAGCCCCAGGTCCTGCCCCAGGGCCTCTTCCACCTTGTAGCCAAAAATATTTTCAGCGGCGAGGTTGTAGAGAATGATGCGATGTCTTTCGTCGATAGCCACAATGGCATCCGTGGCACTTTCAACGATCCCGTGCAGGAGATCCCGGCTTGAGAGAAGGTCTTGCTCCAGGCAATAAACACGCTTCTCCGGCATCTAACACCCGCGCTCCAGACGCTCCAGGTGGCGCTTCTTCACCCCTTCGATCACCTTGTGTGCGGAATTAAAAGCCGCCATGATACTTCCTTTCTCAAACACCAGATCTCCAGCCAGGAAAAGACCGGGGACATTGGTTTCGTAATATTCATCCACCTTGGGGCATTTACCCTCTACCTCTACCCCCGCGGCACGCAGGAAATTCTCCGGCGTGCTGCCTCCCAGGCAGTAAAAAATGGCATCAAAGACCATTTTCTGGCCGTCTTTAAAATTGGCCTGTACCCCATCAGGAGCTGGCTCCACCCCTTCAATATCCGTTTCCATCATGAGGGTAATCTTGCCCTCCTCAACCCGTTTTTCCAGCTCGGCAAGATTAGTCTCGTTGATACGGAAGAATTTGGGACGGCGGTAGGAGAGAAACACCTGCGCCCCTTTATCAGCCAGATAACAGGCTGTTTCTGCTGCCGAATCCCCACCCCCAACCACCAGAACTTTTTTAAAATGTTCCGGGATCTCTGCCTGGGTGCCAAGGAAGATACGATCCCGCACCTCTTTGGGTAAAACGTAACGGGGCCGGTTGGGACGCCCGAAAATCCCGATAGCAACTACCACCACCGGGGCCTCAATCACGGTGTCTTTCCCCGCATGGACCCGGAAACAATCGTCTATTTTCTCGATCTTGTGGACCTCCTGGTTACAGCGAATGTCAAGCTGATAATCCTTGATGTATTTTTCTATCAGTTCCAGAAATTCTTCTTTACTGCAGGTGTCGAAACGGCAGATCCCTATGGGATCTACTTTAACTTTCCTGTAAACGGCATCTACCCGTTTTCCGGGATGATAAAACTTATGAATGGTAGCACAGGGTTTGTCTGCCCTCTCCAGGACAATAACAGGCTCAATTCCGGCGGCTCTGGCTTCCACCGCCACCGCGATACCAGCCGGGCCTGCGCCCACTACTAACATCTTGGCCTTT
>JALSPN010000137.1 GCA_026985945.1 Thermodesulfobacteriales bacterium | reverse complement strand
ATTACCAAAGAGGCCCTGGAGTGTCTCCTCCGGCATGACTGGCCCGGGAATGTCCGTGAGCTCGAAAATGTGATCGAAAGGATGGTGATCCTTTCAAACGGAGACTATCTCACCCTGGAAGACGTCCCCGAATATATCCTCGGTAAAACCGGAACCCCCTTTACCCCCTATGTTCAGGAATTTGACATCCCTGAAGAAGGCATACACCTTCCCTCTCTGGTGGCAGAATTTGAAAAAAATCTCATTCTAAAGGCCCTTGAAAAAACCGGCTGGGTAAAAAATCGGGCTGCCAAACTCCTCCACATAAACCGCACCACCCTGATCGAAAAAATGAAAAAGCAAAAGATCACCACCCCCAAGTCTGCTTAGTGTCAAAATTTTGTCTTTGCAATTTTTGTTTTTCTTACAGCACACCATTTGAGCGTTCTCCTTAAGGAAAGAGGCATTTTGTAAGGCCGGCACAGGCTTTGCTTTTCTTCCCTGTGCCATGGGAAAGCTCCTTCTGGTAACCATTTTATTGCTTGCGCCCCCTCTTTGGGCGGCAGAAGATCCGGCTTCCTGGTACAACCAGGCCCGGCTCCTTTATCAGGAAGGAGATCGCGAGGGAGCCCTGGCCCTCCTGCAGGAGATTCCCAAACGCTTTCCCGAAGCCAGAGGCGTCCATTTAAAGGCTGCGGTGCTGATGGCCCGCATCTACTTTGATCAGGGAAAATACCGGGAAGTGGTCGAGACCCTGCGCCCCCTCATCAGGGAAGCTGAACTTCCTCCTGAGGCCTATCTCCTGCTGGCCAAAGCCGCCGAGAAAATGGGCCTTTATGATGAGGCCCTTACTTTTCTGCGGTATCTCAAGCGTCGTTATCCGGAAAGCCCGCAGATCTGTGAGGGAAATCTCATTGCAGCCCGGATATTTTTGAATCGCCACCTGGAAGAAAAGACGAGGCGTCTGGCTCGAAGGATTTTAAGCCTTTCTTTCTGTTCTCTCGAAGAAAAATCAAAGGCGGTGGAACTTTTATTGAAGGCCGGAGAAGATCCGCAGAAGGTCTTTTCCTTTCTTGAGGAGAATCCCCTGGCCAAACGCTATGCCCCCGAGATCATCAAAGCTCTGGCGCGTTTCCACCTGGAGAAAGGAGAGATCGAAACCGCTGAAAAAGAGATTTTTGAGTATCTAAACTATTCCGGGAAAGAAAAAGAGGCCCCCGAACTCCTTTACGCTCTCGGAGAGAGTTATTTTAAGGCTGGCAAATATCGGGCAGCGCGTCGCATTTTTGAACTCGTGCTCACCTCCTGGCCCTACCGGCCAGAGGCCCTTTTTGCCAAATTTCGTCTTTATCAACTTCGTTATCTCTTTGAAGAAAAGATCGGCCACAAAACCCCGCAGACCAGAAGACTCCTCCTCGGTGTCTGCCGTCTCCTCAAGACCGATCATCCCGAAGCCCTCCTTACCGAAGAGGCCTGGGTGGTGGAAATAGAGCTCCTTCTGGAAGAGAAGAAATTTGCCGAAACCCTTGAAGACATCTGGGCCTTTCTCAAGAAGTATCCCGCTTCTCCCTTTAAGGCCCGGGTTTTTCGGGCCCTTTGTAAGGCAAGTAGCCCCTATCTGCAGGGCTTTCTCGCCAAAAAAGATTTTCAAAAGGCCATTCTCTTTTTTGCCTCTCACGAGGAAAAACTATTTGAGGCCGGCTGCGGCACGAGTTTTTATTTCGTGGCTGAGGCCTACCTTTCTCTGGGGCTTGAAGAAAAGGCCCGTCTGGTGCTTTTAAAGGGCTATTCCCTTCCCGTAACTCCTGCCTGGGCACCAGATTACAGGCTCACTCTGGTGGATCTTCTACTTGCCACCAAAACAGAAGAAGACTTTAAGCTGGCAAAAGAGATCTTTTCAAAAACCGTTGAAAAAAATCCTTCCCTTTCAAAGACACCTTACGCGCAATTCTTACGCGGAAAGATATTCTCCCGTGAGGGGCGCTGGGTGGAAGCCCTCGAAAATTTCAAGCAGTCTTATGAAAAGGCCTCGGATAAAAGGCTCCAGAAAAGGGCCGGGGAGGCCTATCTGGGGCTCCTTCTCTATCTCGGGCGCTACGAAGAGGCCTTCACTTTTCTTAAGACCCAAAAAGCAGACAATTCCCTTTATCTCAAAATTCTTGCCCTCTCCCTCCTTCAGGAAGGGCGTCTCTCTCTGGCCCGGGAGGTCATTTCTTTTCTGAAAGAGAAATTTCCAGAAGATCAGGAAACTCTATGGCTTACGGGGCTTTTGCTTGAGAAGGAAGGTGAAAACCAAAAGGCTTTAAGGGTCTGGCAGAAGGTCTCTCAGGAAAGTGGCCTTTACGCGGAGCTTTCCAGAAGCCTTCTTAAGGCAGCTGAAATCCTTGAAAACTCACGGAGTGAGATTTACTGATGCGGCCGAAGGTCCTCTTGATTGATAGTCCGCAAGAAGAGCTCAGGGAGCTTGCACACCTTCTCCTTGCCGGAGATTTCGAGCTCTTCTGGGCCCGGGGGAAGGATGAGGCCGAAGCCCTTTTCGATGAGGATGTAGATTTTATCGTTTTAAACCTTGAGATCCCTCATGCTGGCCGCCTTAAGTTTCTGGAAAAGTGTCTTTTCGCCTTCCCCCTGACGCCGATCCTTATCCTTTCGGCCCGGGCCGATCTGGAAGAGGCGGTTAAGGCTGCCAAACTCGGAGCGCTTGATTACAAATTGCTCACTTCCAGGCCCGAAGAACTCGTTGAAATTATCAGGACGGCTTTAAAAGATAGTTCTCCGCCTTCTCAGGATGGTTTTCTCACCGCAGACAAAAGAGTCTCTCACCTCCTTGAGAGGCTTAAAGACGTGGCCAAGAGCCAGGCCACGGTGCTCATCACAGGTGAGTCCGGAACCGGAAAGGAAGTCCTGGCCCGCTTTATACACCAGAT
>JALSPN010000136.1 GCA_026985945.1 Thermodesulfobacteriales bacterium | reverse complement strand
CAACTCTTCCCACCCCGTGACGCCCGGCAATCTCATTAAGTTTCCTCAACAATTGTGCCGGACTTAATTCTTCACCATTTATGGCCACGGGAATACCTTCTTCAAAGTCAATTTCAAGATATTCAGGCTTATCAGGACCCTTCTCCGGAGAGGTGGTCATCTGAAACATGTCTTCCGGAGGTTCCTGCCAGGGGTCTTCTAGAATTCCGCCTTCGTAACTGGTATGAAAAAGATTGGCGTCTATGGAGTAGGGTTTCTCTCTGGTAACCGGAACCGGGATACCGTGTTTTTCAGCAAAGGCTATAAGATCCTCTCGCCCTTTAAATTCCCATTCCCTCCAGGGAGCAATTATTTTAAGTTCTGGGGCCAGGGCCATGTAAGTGAGTTCAAAACGAACCTGGTCGTTTCCCTTGCCGGTAGCTCCGTGAGCCACCGCATCAGCACCGTATTCTCGAGCTACCCGAATTTGTTCCCTGGCTATTAAAGGCCGGGCAAGGGCCGTGCCCAAAAGATATCCCCCTTCATAGATGGCATTGCCCTTCAGAGCGGGAAAAACGAAATCCTTTACAAATTCCTCCTTCAGGTCCCGGATAACAACTTCTGAAGCTCCTGTAGAAAGTCCTTTTTCTCGCACGGCCTCCCAGTCTTCCTCCTGGCCGATATCGGCACAAAAGGCCACCACCGGACACTGATATTTCTCGATAAGCCACTTAAGGATGATGGAAGTATCCAGCCCTCCGGAGTAGGCGAGTACAATTTTTTGGGGTTTCATGGGCTCACCTCGTTGTCCAAGTTGGCGGTGAATATAGAGCAAAAACACCAAGATTGCACCCTTTTTCCTCCAAAAGATGAGTTGAAGCTTAGACCTTTTCTGCTAAAGTCTCCTGAGGAGGGCTAACATGGTAACTAAACAGGAAATTTTAGCTCTTATCGGCCCGGAACTCCAGAAGATTGAGGCCGTTTTAAAGAATAACTTTCAATCTTATGTCCCGTTTATCAACCAGGTAAGTCAATATATACTTTTTGCTGGAGGAAAACGCCTTCGCCCTCTCCTTATGATCCTTTCCACGCGTCTGTGCGGCAGTAAAACCACAGAGCAATCGTATCGTCTTTCTGTCCTCTTTGAGTATTTACACGCCGCCACTCTCCTTCATGACGACGTGGTGGACGAAGCCCGCTTTCGCAGGGGCCGCCAGGCCGCCCATCATCTCTGGGGAAATCAAGCGGTTATTTTAGTAGGAGATTTTCTCTATTCCCGGGCTATCCGGATTGCGGTAGAAGAAGGAAATATGGATATCCTGGATGTTATCTCTCGCACCACCACTTTGATGAGTGAAGGCGAGGTTCTTCAACTCCTTAATCTAGACAATGTAGAACTCACCGAAGAAGACTACTACGAGGTAATCTATCGTAAAACAGCGGTTCTCATTTCTGCCGCCTGTGAAGTGGGAGCCATCCATGCTAACCGGGATGGCTGGCAAAGAGAATCTCTCAAACAGTATGGCAAGTTTCTGGGATATGCCTTTCAGATTACCGATGACCTTCTTGATTATACCGGTGTGAAAGCCGAAACCGGAAAAGACATTGGAAACGATTTCAAAGAAGGGAAAGTAACGCTTCCTTTTATCTTGGCCCTCGAAGAAGCCCAACCGGAAGATCGACAGAAACTCCTTTTTCTTATAAAGAAAAAAGGCGCGGTCTCAAAAGCAGATTTTGATGAAGCCTGTAAACTTATTGAAAAGTATGACGGTTTTTCGCGCACGAGAGAAAAAGCAGCACTCTTTATCAAAAAAGCCCTGGAGGAGCTCGGAAAATTTGAACCTTCTCCTACAAGGGAGCTTTTAGAAAAGTTGACCCACTTTGTCCTGATTAGGAAAAACTAAAATTGGGAGGCCTGTCATGAAAAAGTTCTTTCTTATGTTTGCTCTTTTTTTCTTGATAGGGAACGCTACTTTGGCGGCTAAAGAACCTATCAAGATCGGGGCCCTTTTTGCCCTTTCCGGTCCGGCAGCTTTTATTGGGACCCCTACCAAACTGGTGGCAGAGATGGCCGCTTCAGAAATTAACAAAAACGGAGGCATAAATGGCCATCCCATAAAATTAGTCATGGCTGATACGGAAGGAGATCCTACCAAGGCGGTAATGGCGGTTAAAAGACTTATTGAGGTAGAAAAGGTAGTGGCCCTTATCGGCCCCACCAGGACGGGCACAGGAATGGCCATTAAGCCCATCGTGGAACGGGCCCATATTCCGATCGTTATGACGGTAGGAGGGGATCCGGTCATCATGGAAGGCGGCCGCTTTGGAACTGCCCGCTATATTTTTAAGGCCCCGCAGCGTTCCTCAACCGCGGTGAGAAAAATTTACATCTATCTTCAGAAAGAAGGAATTAAACGGGTGGCCATCCTTACCGCTTCAGACGGTTTCGGGCAGGATGGACGCCGCTGGCTCAAAAAATTAGCCCCTGAATACGGGCTCACCATCGTGGCGGAAGAAAGTTTCAACCCCTCAGATACCGACATGTCGGGACAGTTACGCCGCCTCATGACCCGAAGGCCCCAGGTAATCGTCTGCTGGACCATTGGCCCTGCAGGAGCCCTAGTAGCCAAAGATGTCAAACGCCTCGGGATAAAAGTGCCCCTTTTCCAGTGCCACGGCCTCCCGGGCCCGAAATATCTGGAACTTGCCGGCCCTGCAGCGGAAGGAAACCTGATGCCCTCCACCAAACTGATGGCCTGGGATCAACTTCCGGATTCTGACCCCCAAAAACCTGTAATAGCCCATTTTGTTCATCTTTATCGGGAGGTCTATCACCTGGATCGGGAATTTCCCATCAATACCCATTCTGGCTATGCCTGGGATGCCATCAATCTTTTGGTAATAGCCATGAAAAAAGCAGGGCCTCA
>JALSPN010000135.1 GCA_026985945.1 Thermodesulfobacteriales bacterium | reverse complement strand
CGCAGGCATTCTTTTTCATCAAGGTAATAAATGGTGGGAACGGCCTGGGCGTAATCAATCCGGGCCGCCTTGGTAAAGGTCAGGCGTTCGTTGTATTCATCTACCACCTCTTTGGGGCAATAGGTGGTGCACATCCCACAGGAAGTGCACTTAAGGGGATCCACATAACGGGGTCTTATGTGGAGCCTGGCCCGAAAATTTCCTGGCTTCCCGGAAAGCTCTTTTAACTCCGCCAGGGTGATAATTTCGATATTGGGAGACCGACCGGCCTCCACCAGCTTGGGCGCAAGAATTCAGATCGAACAATCATTGGTAGGAAAGGTTTTATCGAGCTGGGCCATCACGCCTCCGATGGAGGCCTTTTTCTCCACCAGATAGACGTAGTAACCCAGCTCTGCCAGATCAAGGGCCGTCTGAACCCCGGCAATCCCTCCACCTAAGACCAGCACCTTCCCGCTCTTTTTCTTGGCCATTTAACCTCACCTCAAAACTTTTTTAAAAGGCCCCGAGGCGGGGCCTTTTCTTTTTAACCTAAGCTGCTTTTTCCTCTTCTTCCTCTACGCGAAGATGGGTCGGACCGAAACAGCCCAGGCCATGGAAAGGTGAAGTGACCTTCGGGCTCTCAAGGGCTCGACGCATCGCCATATCAAAGAGGATTCTCGGTTTCGGTTTATCAATCCCGAGATTTTTGCGCTTCTCGTTTATTTTATCAATCATCACCGCGGCGAATTCTTTGGCCGAACGGGCTACCAGCCAGTGTGCCCCAAAGATATTCTTGAATTCGTGGAAGAGATAATCCGTAGCTACCTGGCTTTTTTCAGTCGGGAAATTGGGCCCGAAGACCACACAGGCACCGCTACCCACAAAGTAGTTCCCGATAGCCACGGCCTTCTCACTCATCCACTGCGGGGCACAGCCGACCGCCGGAAGCTCGTCTATATCCTCCCCAAGCCCCCCGGTATTTACCATTTCGGTAAGCGCGATAAGGATACGGCTGTTATCCACACAGGAGCCCATGTGAAGCACCGGCGGGCACCCTACCGCTTCCAGGACCTCTCGCAGGCTATCTCCGGCAAGGCTTGCGGCCTCTGGCGAAAGGAGCCCTGCCCTTCCAAGACCTGTGGCTGCACAACCGGTAGCCACCACGAGCACATTATTGGCTATGAGTTCCTTGGCAAGCTCCACATGCACCTCGTCAAAAACTCGAAAGTTATCACACCCTACGATGGCCGCTACCCCCAGGATGCGGCCGTTGATAATGTTCTCGTTAAGGGGCTTGTAAGAGGCCCGGAAACGACCTCCTAAAATATAAAGGATGGTTTCGTGACTGAAGCCCGCCACCACGTCCATTTTGTTTTTGGGGATATAAACCCGGGCCTTATCCCTTTTGGGAAAACGCGAAATGGCTTCCCGCAGGATCTTTTTGGCACTTTCAACGGGATGCTGGTGATCAAAGGGAATGTGCATGGCCCCTTCGATCTCAGCCTTGTCACTCACCGTGATGACCGCGGTGTGGAAGGCCTGCGCCACCGTGGCTACATTTTGCATAATACACTGGACATCAACGATCATAGCCTCTACCGCCCCGGTGGCCAGCGCCATCTCCTGCTGGACAAAGCTTCCCGCGATAGGGATCCCGCGGCGCATGAGGACTTCGTTGCCGGTGCAGCAGATACCGGCCAGGTTTATCCCTTTAGCCCCTACCTTTTGGGCTTCTTTGATAATTTCAGGGTCCTGCGCCGCCATGGCAAGGGCTTCGGCCACCTCCGGCTCGTGACCGTGCACGGTGACATTTACCATGTCTTCCTTAAGGACGCCGAGATTTACCGTGGCCCGGATGGGAACAGGAGTCCCGAAGAGGATATCCTGAAGCTCGGTGGCAAGCATGGAGCCGCCCCAGCCATCAGCAAGGGCACAGCGCACCGAGGCCTTAAGAAGGCTTCGAAAATCCTGATCCACTCCCACCGTGGTGCGGTGCAAAAGTTCTACTACTTCCCGGTCCACCCCGCGGGGCACAACCCCAAGCTCTTGCCACTTGGCCTGTCTCTTTTCAGGGGCTCGCTTTACAAAGGCCAGAGGACCCTTTTGCTGACCAAACTGTTTGAGGGCCTCTACCGCCACTTCCCTGGCAAGCTCTCTGGTCTCCTTTTTGGGATCAAGACCGAAATAATAGGCCACCAAACGGAGTTTATTTTCGTCCTTGATCTCAAAATCTTCCGTCTCACCGTGGACCGTCTCATAGAAGACTTCGGCAATCCCCCGGCCGTGGTCGGAATGGGCTGAAGTCCCCCCTGCTACCATCCGGCAGAAATTTCGGGAAGCCACCGTGGCCGCCGTGGCCCCACACACTCCCCGCATCTCTTCCACGCCTTCAATGATCTGGCAGGGACCCATATTGCATACGTGACAGCACGTCCCTCCCTTGCCGAAAAGGCAGGGCTTCGTCCCCCTTTTGAAAACCCGTTCCGGAGCCGTCATCACTTTGCCCTGCAAATGCTCCAGAATCTCCTGGTTTACCGCACATTGAACCGTACAACTTGGCTTGCGGTCTCTAAACCTTGCCCTGGGATCCATTGCCATAAGGGCCTCCTAAAACTTTAGAATTTTTCTAAACAAAACATGAAATTACGCGCAAGGCAAGTCTAACCCACTTCCGAAGGAAGCCCTGCCCACATTTTGGCGGCTTCAACCGTGTTTTTCATGAGCATGGTAATGGTCATGGGCCCTACCCCTCCTGGCACAGGGGTAATGGCAGCCGCCTTCTCCTTTACAGAATCAAAATCGACATCCCCACAAAGAATGGCTTTGCCCTCAGGAGTGGTGCCGATACGATTGACACCCACATCTATCACCACCACCCCCTCTTTCACCATATCCCCGGTAACCACTTTGGGCTTTCCAGCCGCTACAATAAGGATATCTGCCCTTTTGGTATGAAAGGTCATGTCTTTGGTCCCGGTGTGGCAGACGGTTACCGTAGCGTTCCCCACGGGTTTTCTCTTCTGCATAAGGAGAATGGCAACCGGTTTGCCTACAATGTTACTACGCCCGATTACCACTACCTCAGCTCCAGAAACCTCCACCCCGGCCCGGGCAAGCATCACCAGGATCCCGTGAGGGGTGCAGGGTAGAAAACAGGGCTCTCCGATGACCATTTTCCCTACATTTACCGGGTGGAATCCGTCCACGTCTTTGCGGGGATCAATGGCATGAATAATCTTTCTTTCGTCTATATGCCTGGGAAGCGGAAGCTGAACCAAAATCCCATGAATGCTCGGGTCGTTGTTATATTTCGCAATCATCTTGAGCAACTCTTCTTCAGAGACATCTTCTGGCAGATTTTCCTGAACGGAATGAAAACCTAAATCGTGGGCTGTGCGCTGTTTGGCCGTGACATAAGAAACAGAGGCCGGATTCTCCCCCACTAAAATCGTCACCAGCCCCGGGGTAACCCCGTGCTTTTCTTTTAGTTCCTGGACTTCTTTTTTTAACTCCTCCCGAATCTCAGCCGAAATCTCTTTGCCGCTTATTATTCTAGCCGCCATTTCTTCCTGACCTCCTCAAATTTTCTGCTTTTTATTGCAAGAAATATACCATCAAGGAGATTTCGTAAATTTAACTTGAAATAGATCTTGTTTTTCAATTGAAGACTTCTTTTATTGATACTTTCATAAGCAGGGCTGAGGAAAAGTGCCCGCTTTCAGGGGAGAAATTCCCCATAAAAAAGAAGGGGGCTTAAAGCCCCCTGTATTTTTAGAAGAGCCCTTTGACTTTTCCGGTTTCCAGATCCACATCAATACGCCGATAGGCGGGGTCAGAACCCGTCCCTGGCATGAGGCTGATATCACCGGCCACCGGAACAATAAAACCTGACCCTCGATAAATAAGGACATCTCTTACGCGGAGCTGCCACCCTTTAGGAACCCCTTTGAGATTGGGATTGTCTGAGAGAGAAAGATGGGTCTTGACCATACAGATGGGCATCCGCCGCAACTCGTCGTCAGCTTCGATCATTTTGATCTTGGCTTCAGCATCAGGGAGATAGATTACTCCGTCGGCTCCGTAAACTTCTCTGGCAATCTTTTCGATGCGGCTCTTCACCGGTTCATCCAGATCATAGAGGAAGCGAAATTCGCTCGGTTCGTTGCAGGCATCCATTACCGCGTCAGCCAGCTCTAAAGCCCCTTCTCCGCCTTTCAGCCAGTGCTCGGAAACGGCGGCTCTTACTCCGTGCTGTTCGCAAATCTTTTTCACCAGTTCGATCTCGGCTTTGGTATCGGTATAGAAGGCGTTGATACATACCACCGGAGTTACACCGCTTTTCTTGACAATATTTACGCAGTGCATGAGGTTTTCACAGCCCTTCTCTACCCACTCAAGGTTTTCCTCAAAGTATTCTTGAGGAATAGGACGCCCCGGACGCGGTATAGGAGCCCCACCGTGACACTTAAGGGCCCTGATAGTAGCCACCACCACCACACAGTCCGGAGTCAGACCAGAAAGACGGCACTTGATATTCCAGAATTTTTCATATCCGATGTCAGCTGCAAAGCCGCTTTCTGTAACATTGTAGTCTGCCAGTTTGAGGGCCACATAGTCGGCGATGATAGAGGACTGACCGATAGCAATGTTGGCGAAGGGGCCGGCATGGATGAGAACAGGCTGCCCCTCGATAGTCTGGATCATGTTGGGGTTGATGGCATCAACCATCCAGGCGCACATGGCACCTGCCACTTCAAGGTCTTCGGTGGTTACGGGGTTTCCATACTTATCAAAGGCCACCACGATCTTTCCAATCCGCTCGCGGAAATCCTTGAGGTCACGAGCCACCGCCAAGATAGCCATTACTTCTGAGGCCACCGCGATCCAGAACTTGCTCTCCATGGGATAGCCGTCTTTTTTGCCCCCCAGGCCAATCACAATATGCCGCAGGGCCTGGGCACAAAAGTCAATCACCCAGCCCATCTCTACCCGTTTGGGATCGATGTTGAGGCGCTTAAGCCCCCTTTTGGCCAGCGTCTCGTCATCGTAGTTAAACTCGTGCTGCATCCGGGCGGTAAGAGCCACCATGGCAAGATTGTGGGCGTTCATGATGGCGTTGATGTCGCCCGTAAGTCCGAGGGAGAATTTATCAAGCGGGATAATCTGAGCAAGCCCTCCACCGGCAGCACTGCCTTTGATGTTCATGGTGGGGCCACCAGAAGGCTGCCTCAGAGCACCTATAACTTTCTGGCCCCGTTTACCAAGACCCTCGATAAGACCTATGGCTGTGGTGGATTTCCCTTCACCAAGGGGGGTGGGTGTGATGGCGGTAACATCTATGTATTTGCCATTTGGTCTATCTTTCAGGCGCTCAAGAACTTTTTTGTAATCAATTTTGGCCACGTAATGCCCGTAAGGCAGAAGTTCTTCTTTCTCAAGGCCCAGCTCTTCAGCCAGTTGATAAACAGTTTTCATGTTCTTTTCGGCTTCGGCGGCAATTTCCCAGTCTTTCATTTTGGTCGGATCAAGTTTCATCACACACGACCTCCTTTCCTCTGTTTAAGCCTATTTTTATAGGATCTTTTGACAAAAAAAGGCAACAAAAAATCTCAGGGAAATTAGGCCAAAATATATCCTTGAGGGGCATTTAATCGGGTTTCAGCCCCTTTCTTAAGAGAGCCTCAAGCATTTACGAGTTTTCAAATAGGAAACCCACATAATCTACACGAGCGGTTACACAAAGGGAAATCCAAAAACGACCGATAAGATTTTTAAAAATAAGGCTTCTTTGCGGGATAAAAAGCAATTGCTATAATTCGCTGTCAATGGAAGATATTTTAACCCTGGAAAGGGTCTCCAAAGTTTACGAACCCAATATCACCGCCCTGGATGAAGTAAGTTTTTCTGTCAAAAGGGGTGAGTTTCTTTTTATTACAGGCCCTAGTGGAGCCGGCAAAAGCACCCTTTTAAACCTCATCTTCCGGGCTGAAAAACCCACTTCTGGAGAGATCTATTTTGAAGGGCGGCCCCTTTCCAGCCTCAAAAAGAAAGAAGTGCCTTTTTTTCGCAGGAAGATAGGGTTCGTCTTTCAGGATTTCAAACTCCTTGAAAATCGTTCCGTCTTTGAAAACGTGGCCATCTCCCTTGAAATTCAGGGGATAGGCGAAGATGAAATCAGACGGCGTGTTCTAAAAATACTTGAGAGACTCGGGCTTTCCGGGAAGGAGACACAACCTGTAAGGCAGCTTTCAGGTGGAGAAAAACAGCGGGTAGCGCTGGCAAGGGCTATCGTTAATCGCCCCAAACTCCTGCTGGCAGATGAACCCACAGGGAATCTCGACTCCAGACGCACCGAAGAGGTAATGGAAATATTTGAAGACTTAAACGCCGAAGGGACCACCATCATCCTGGCTACACACGACGAGGCCCTTTATGCAGAAAGACACCGCAGGGTCCTGGTGCTTGATCAGGGGAGGCTTCTAAATCCATGAGATTTCTGAAGCGCCTTTTTTTGGAATTTCGTGTGGCTGCCTGGGCCTATTTTACCGCCACCCTGGTTATCGTGCTGGGGCTTGCAGTCTTTTCTTTCTTCGGGCTTGTTTACTCTAATCTCAATTATTTTACCCAGAAGGTAGCCCAGGAACTGGTGTTAAACGTCTATCTTTCTCCCCGTATTACCTCCAAGGAAGTCAAAAAAATTACCTCCGAGATCAAAAAAGAACCCCTGGTGGCAGAAGTAAGATTTTTGCCTCCAGAAGAAGTCCTCAAGGATCTAGAAAGACTTTTTGAAGAAAAAGAGCTCTTAAGTGGCATTTCGCCTGATTTTCTCCCCCCGGTTCTCGTGGTCTCCTTCAAAGACCCTTTCAGGGCCGGTAAATCTCTTAAAGAATTATCCCTGCGTCTTGAAGGTTTGCCGGGAGTTTTTAAGGTCCAGTTTGCCCAGAGCTGGCTGGCACGGCTGGCGAACTTGAGGCGTTTTCTGGAGATAATTTCCCTATGGGGGCTTTTCCTGGTGGGCCTCACCACCTGTTTTATCATTGGCCTGGTGGTCCGCTTTTCTCTCTCCCAAAGAAAAGAAGAACTTGAAGTCCTTTCCCTGGTGGGGGCCACTCCGGGGTTCATTCAGGGGCCTATCCTGGTTATTGCGGTTCTTCAGGGAGCGGTGGCTTCTTTTCTAGCCCTTCTTCTGGTTTATATTGTTAAGATCTATCTTGACCGGGCACTACTTGATTTTTTCCCGGGTTTTCAGGGAGGCTTGGTTTTCTGGAATGCTAGCCAGATAACTATTTTGATTTCAGGGGTGGTTTTCCTTTGCGTTCTCGGATCTTACTGGGCCTCGCGGCGTTATTTACGATACTAAGCTCTCTTCCTCTGGCAGCTCCTACGGGGCTCGAATCCAAACGGGCCATCATCGGAGAATTAACCGCCAAAGAAAAACGAATCCTGGCCCAACTTGAAGAAATTTCGCATAAAATAAACCAAAAAAGCGCAGAAATTGACGCTTTAAACGAAGAAATAGCCAGGAAAAAGCTCCTTTTAAGACGCCTTTCTGAAAAACTTAATTCCAGGGAAGCTGAACTTCAGGAACTCCAGAGACGCTTTCAGGAAAGATTAAAACATCTGTCTACTATGGGGGAGCTTGGCTGGATCAA
Organism: Thermodesulfobacteriales bacterium; assembly: GCA_026985945.1. Taxonomy (GTDB): domain Bacteria; phylum Desulfobacterota; class Thermodesulfobacteria; order Thermodesulfobacteriales; family Thermodesulfatatoraceae; genus Thermodesulfatator. Next base: position 4,031 of record JALSPN010000135.1, on the reverse strand, counting down.
TCTTATTCTCTCGCCGCAGGAAATTTCGGCTTTTTTCAGGCGGCAGGAATATACTAACCTTATTTTTTATCACGATCGAAAACTGGCCCAAAAAATTCAGCGCGAAAAAAAAGAAATCGAAAGACAGAAAGAAATTGTCAGGCAGGAAAAGGAACATCTTGACGCCCTCAAGGCCCGCTACGAAAGTGAAATTAAGGCCCTCCAGAGTCTGAAACGCGAAAAAGAAATCCTTCTTGAAGAGGTGCGCCGAAACAAACGGCTTTACGCTGAAACCCTCCACATGCTTGAGAAGGCCTACGCTGCCATCTCCCAGATGGCCGAAGAACTGAAGCGGACCAGAGAAGAGCTTGAAGTTACCAAAAAAGAATTCCTCAAGATCCAGAAGAAAAAAGCCCCTCCCAAACCCGCCCCTCTTCTCGAACTCAAAGGCCTTTTGCCACCTCCTATTGAAGGAGAGGTGCTAAAGTTTTTCGGGCTCGAAGTAGATCCTTTGACCGGAGAAAAGATTTTCCATCAGGGAATTACCATTGCTGCCCCGGTAGGAAGCCCGGTCAGGGCTCCCTACGCCGGGGAAATAATTAAGATTTCTCTTATTCGCGAAAAAGGGTTTCTGGTCTTTATCGATCATGGTTATCATTTCTTGTCGGTTATCGGTGGTTTGGGTAAGGTATCAAAAGGCCTTGGAGAGCATGTTTCCACGGGGGAAATAATCGGAGAAGTGGGAGAGGCCCCTTTTGGTAAAGGGGGGGTGTATTACGAATTACGTTATCAGGGCAAACCCCAAAATCCCTTAGATTGGCTTGATACCAGCAAACTTAAATTCTTGCGTTAAGAGGTGTGAGATGAAGCAAAGAAAACTTGTTTTTCCCGTCTTGGTCCTGGTCCTGGGGATCTTCCTGTTGGGAACCATTTTGGGGCGCAGCCTTTCGGCCCTCAATCAAAACGACCAGAAAAAAGACATTTACGAACAATTAAGGCTTTTCTCTCAGGTGCTCGATCTCGTTCAGCGTAGTTACGTAAAAGAGGTAGATCCGCAGGAGCTCATTTACGGGGCCATTCAGGGTATGCTCTCCAACCTTGATCCCCATTCTTCTTTTCTCAAACCCGATGATTATAAAGAGCTTCAAATAGAAACGAAAGGAAGCTTTACCGGAATCGGTATTGAAATTACCATCCGGGATGGGGTGCTTACGGTGGTGGCCCCTATTGAAGGGACCCCTGCCTGGAAAGCCGGTCTTAAGCCCGGAGACAAAATCATAAAGATAAACGGCAAGCCCACCAAAGGCATGAGCCTCTTAGAGGCGGTAAAGCTCTTAAGAGGGCCCAAAGGAACAAAGGTCACCATCTCCATCTTCAGGGAAGGCTGGAATGAACTCAAAGAGATTACGCTGGTGAGGGATGTGATCCCGATTATCAGCGTTCGTTATTTTACCATCGAACCGGGCTACGGTTATGTGAGGATCTCAAACTTTCAGGAGAAAACCCCTAAAGAACTGGTCAAAGCCCTAGAGGCCCTTGAAAAGGAAAACAAGCCCCTCAAAGGGATTATCATTGATCTGCGCAATAATCCCGGAGGTCTTCTTAATTCTGCGGTAAGAGTGGCCGACGAATTCATTGACCAGGGCCTCATCGTTTACACCGAAGGACGGATCAAACAGCAGAATATGCGTTTTGAAGCCACTCCCAACCGGCGCAAACACCCTTACCCAATCGTGGTTCTGGTAAACGAAGGGAGTGCCTCCGCCTCAGAAATTGTAGCCGGGGACCTTCAGGATCACCACCGGGCCCTCATCGTGGGGATGCCCACCTTTGGGAAAGGTTCCGTCCAGACCATTATCCCCCTGCCTGACGGCTCGGCGGTCCGCCTTACCACCGCTCAGTATTTTACCCCCAGCGGACGGTCCATTCAGGCCAAGGGTATTGAGCCGGATATCAAAGTGCCTTTTCTTGATCCGGAATGCCTGAAAAAGACCACAAAACACCACGTTATTCGAGAGAAAGATCTCGAAAAGCACCTGGAAAATTCTGAAGAAATAACAAAATCTAAAAAGAAAGAAACCGATGCTAAAAATAAACAAGAAAAGAAAAAACCCGCAGAAGAAAAATCTGAAGGAAGAAAGTTTGATAAGGAACGCTTCCGCTATGATAGTCAATTTCAGGAAGCTTTAAGAGTTTTGAAGAGCTGGAAGGCCATCACTAATCTCAAAATCGAATAATGCCTTCTCCGAAAAGAAAAAGGCCCGTCCCTTCCGCTCTGGGATGGGCCTTCTGGCTCTTTTTTATCATCCTAACAATTCTTACAGCCCTCTGGATCCTGAGGCCGCTTAAAAAGCCCCCTCAGATCACCTCGAGGGCTCCTTCAAAAACCAAGAAGAAAGTTTCAAGACCCCACCCTGAAGCCCGTAAAAGGAAGCCTTATCATCCGGCCTGCATTATCATCGATGACATGGGGCAAAATCCTGGCCTGGAGAGGGAATTTTTCCGCCTGGGGCTGGTGCTCAACTTTTCTTTTCTTCCAGAAGCCCCTTTCACTAAAAGGCTTGCAACTGAGGCCTATGCCAGAGGCTTTGAAGTCCTGGTTCACCTGCCCCTTGAAGCCCGGAAGGTAAGAGACCATTCGCATTTTATCAGCTTGCGTTTAAACGAGGTTGAAGTAAAAAGACGGGTGCGAGAAGCAATAAAGAGGGTTCCTTATGCCATAGGGGTTAATCATCACATGGGTTCGGCCTTTACTGCGGATCGAAAACACATGCGCTGGGTCCTTGAAGAAGTCAAAAAGCTGGGGCTTTTTTACGTGGATAGCCGGACCACTCGAAAGACCGTAATACCGGAACTTGCCCGTGAGCTTCATCTTCCCTTTGCCGAAAGACGAATTTTCCTGGACCATCAAAAGGGATACCAGATGGTATGCAAGGCCCTTGAGAAATTCCTTGAACGGGCCCGTAAAGAACCGGTGCTCGCCATTGCCCACCCTCATCCCTATACGCTTAAGGCCTTAAGAGTTTTTCGCCCGCGGCTCAAAAAAGAAATAACCCTTGTGCCAGTAAGTGTCTTCGTGAAGAAAGGAAAATTCTATGATTAAAGCGCATCTTTTGGACTTCAAACCCTATCCCCCGGGCAAACCTATCTCAGAGCTCAGGCGGGAGCTGGGGCTTAAGGGGCCTATCGTCAAATTGGCCTCCAATGAAAACCCCTTTGGCCCTCCGCCCAGGGCCCTTAAGGCCATAGAAAAAGCCCTCTCAGAGCTTAACCGCTATCCGGATCCCGCGGCCTTTGAACTCCGTAAAGCCCTGGCCTCACATTACGGGGTGGATCCCGAAGAGATCGTTCTCGGAAACGGTTCCAACGAAGTACTTGACCTTCTGGTGAAGGCCTGCCTTTCTCCGGGAGAAGAGGCCCTCGTGAGCAAGCCCTCTTTCCTGATGTATGAAAAATTTGTCCTTGCCGCTGGAGCCAGGGTCATCAAGGTGCCCCTCAGGGACCTGAAACATGACCTTGAAGGAATGCTTGAGAGAATAACTCCCCAAACAAAGATCATCTTTCTGGACAATCCCCACAATCCCTGCGGAAGTATTATTTTTCACGAAGAATTTCTGCGCTGGCATGAAAAACTTCCTGAACACCTGATAGTGGTAATCGATGAGGCCTACGGAGAGTTCGTAAATCATCCTCAGGTGTTAAAGCCCCTTCTTTTAAAAGACGCCCGGCCTCCCGTGGTTCTTCTGCGAACTTTCTCCAAGGCTTACGGGCTTGCCGGCCTGCGCCTGGGTTATGGAATCATGAAGAGGGACTTGGCCCGGGTCCTTAATGCCATCAGGCAGCCCTTTAATGTCAACAGCCTGGCACAGGTGGCTGCCAGAGCCGCTCTGGAAGATCAGGATTATCTCAAGATGGTGCTTGAGACCACCTGGGCTGAGAGAGAAAGGCTGAAAAAGGCCCTGCAGGAATTAGGGCTTCACCCTTATCCTTCTCAGGCAAATTTCATTTTCGTTGAACTCCACCGTCCAGCTCGCAGGATATACGAGGCCCTC
>JALSPN010000134.1 GCA_026985945.1 Thermodesulfobacteriales bacterium | reverse complement strand
CTGTGGACCCAGGCCTCCCTCCCTTAACCCGCCTCTGCCTTCTTCCCTTCCTGCCCGCTACGAAAACGCTTTAAATCCCGATCTTACCCGGATTACAGGCCCCTGGTGGAAGACCTTTCAGGATGAGACCTTAAATCAGCTGGTAGAGGGTCTTCTTTCCTCAAGCCTTGATCTTGAAGAGGCCTTAGCCCGGATAGAAGAAAAAAGGGCCCTTTATCGCGAGGCCCTGGCAGCCCGTTTCCCCCGTCTGGACTTTTCTTTCCGGGGAGAGAGGCAAAAGACCGTGGTGCTGGCCCCCTACTTTCGGGGAGGGGGTTTTATCACCGGAAGATTTACGGGTTCTCTGGCGGCCTCTTACGAGGTTGATCTCTGGCAAAAGCTTTCCCGGGCTTCTCGGGCTGCGCGCTTAAGGCTCCTTGCGGAAGAAGAAAACCGCCTCGCCCTGGCCCAGAGCCTTATCGCGGAACTCGTAAGCAGGTATCTTGAGGGCGCCTTTTTATCCTGTGAGCTTAAGGTCTTAAGAGAAGAGTTTGCTATCCAGAAAGAATACGTAAGAGCCCTTGGCAAACGCTATGAAGCCGGCCTGGTGGCCCCCTCTATCCTTGAAAACGAAAGGCGGCTTCTGGCCTCACTTGGTGAAGAAATTCCCCGCCTTAAAGCGGAAATTGCCACTCGCAAACAGCAACTGGCCCTGCTTTTAGGGCATTATCCCTCTTTGAAAGAGACAAACTTCTCTACCTGCAGCTTAAGGCTTCCTCCACCTCCCCCGGGCTTGCCTTCCAGTCTGCTTTTGAGACGGCCGGATATCAGGGCCGCCAGAGCCCGTCTTCTAGCGGCGGCTGAAGAGGTCGCCGGGGCCCGCGCAGCCCGTTTTCCGGAGATCTCTCTTACCGCCTCTGAGGGGCGCCTTTCAAACGCCTTAAATACCCTTTTAAGAAGGCGTAATCGCTTCTGGGATCTTGCCTTTGCCGTGGTGCAGCCCCTTTTTGATGCCGGCCAGAGGAAGGCCCGCGAAGAGGCAGCCCGGGCCCGGGCCAGAGCCCTTGCGATCTCTTACGCCCGCACGGTGCTTCAGGCCTTCTTTGAAGTGGAAAACGCCCTCCTGCTTGAAAGGCACTGGAGAGAGCGCCTCAGCTGGGCCGAAGAACAGGAAAAAGCCGCCTGTCAGGACGAAAAAATCAAAGCCTTGCGCTACCGGCTTGGCACGGTCTCCGTGCTGGATTATTTGAAAGCCAAACACCTTTGCGTGGAAAGAAGGCGTCATACCCTTGCTACGAGAAAGGCCCTTCTGCTTAACCGGGTCTCGCTTTACCGGGCCCTGGGAGGCGGGTGGCCTGAACAAAAAAGATGAAAAAAAGGACCTTTCTTCATCTTTTGCTGGTGATTTTGCTCCTGGCCCTGGGGGGGCTGGCTTCGTTTTACCTCTTACATACCAGACCCAAAATAAAAAAGCGCCGTTTGAAGCCTCATATTCCCATTGTGGAGGTGCTAAAAGTCTATCCCCGGAGTTATCAGCTCCGGGTGGAGGGCTTTGGCACGGTTCAGCCCCTGCGAACCGGCCAGATTGTGCCAGAGGTGGCTGGAAAGGTGATCTATCTCTCTCCCCACCTGGTGGCCGGGGGAAGATTTAAGAAAGGGGAGCTGCTCCTCAAAATTGATCCCCGGGATTACGAAGCGGCCCTGGCTCTGGCCAAGGCCGAACTCAAAGACGCCCGGCAGAAGCTAGCCCAGATAGAGGCTGAAGCCCGTTCCGCCCGGCTGGAGTGGAAGGACATTATGCGCCACAAGACCCCTCCTCCACCCCTGGTAGCCAGAGTTCCCCAACTTGAAGCCGCAAAAGCCCGCGTCTCTGCCGCCAGGGCCAAGGTGGAAAAGGCCGCCCTTGATCTTGCCCGCACCGAGATAAAGGCCCCCTTTGAGGGCATTGTCCTGGAAACCAACGTGGAGCTCGGACAATACGTTTCCCCGGGCGTTACCCTTGCCAAAGTTTACGACACCTCGGCGGTGGAAGTGCGCCTCCCTCTGGAGAGCAAATTTCTGCCCTGGCTCAAAATCCCGGGGTTCAATACCTCCAAAGATGGCTCCCCGGCACGGGTAACCATCTCCTTGGGGCAGGAGGTTTCGTTTCCCGGGCGCGTGGTGCGCTCTGCCGCCCTGGTTGATGAGAAGACCCGGCTGCTTGATCTCTTCGTGCAGGTAAAAGATCCCTTTAAGAAGAACCCCCCTCTTCTTCCGGGCTTTTTCGCCCGGGTTGAAATTCTGGGGCGCAAAGTTTCCGGGGTTTATGTCTTGCCTCGCCCGGCAGTTCATCTGGAAGGGGAGCGGTGGTTCGTATGGGTGGTCAAAAAGGGGCGGCTTCAGAAGAGATGGGTTGATATCCTTTATTTTGTGAGAGAGGAAGCCCTGGTTAAAAAGGGCTTAAACCCTGGAGATGAGGTCGTTCTTTCTCGCCTTGCCGGCCCTTTCCCCGGTATGAAGGTAAGGCCAAAACCATGAAGGGTCTTATCGCCTGGTTTGCCGAAAACCATGTCGCCGCCAACCTCTTAATGCTTTTCCTGCTCCTGGCAGGCGTCATCACCGCTTTTCACCTCAAGGTGGAGATTTTCCCTGAGGTAGCTTTAGATCAAATTCAGGTCCGGGTGGAATATCGAGGGGCCTCTCCTGACGAGGTGGAAGATTCCGTTATTCGCCCGATCGAGGAGCGCGTATCAGGCCTTCCGGGAATTGAACGCCTTTATGCGGTAGCCTCTGAAGGCCTTGGGGTGGTCACCATCGAGGTCATGAAGGGCTGGGACGTCAACAAACTTTACGACGATGTAAAGGTTGAAGTGGACAGCCTCACCATCTTGCCTGAGGAAGCGGAACGCCCCGTAGTGCGGCGTGTGGTGCGCCGTTATCCGGTGATAAACATTGCCCTTTACGGAGACGTTTCTGAGGCTACCCTCAAGTACTGGGCCGAAAGGA
>JALSPN010000133.1 GCA_026985945.1 Thermodesulfobacteriales bacterium | reverse complement strand
CTGAGAAGTTTCGGCATTGTGTTTGGCCAGAGAAAGCATTTGCTGGGCTATCTCTTCTTTGGGGTTTACTTCCCTGAAGGTAAGCCATTTAAGAATATCCTCGGTAGCATCTGCCACCGCATCCTGTTCTTTGAGATAGAGAAAGAGTTCAAACTTATCCACCGGCATGATGATCCCAGGGGGCAGATGCCCACGAATATTCTGCTTGATACGATCAGCTTCCCTTTCAATGCGGATAATTTCTTCAGAGATTCGCTGACAGCGTTCGTAATCCCGCTCAAAGTAAGCCTCAAGGGCACTTGGTAAGAGTTCGGTGCAGGTTAGGACGTGGCGGGCGTGATTTTCCAGACATTCAAAAAGTTCTTTTTTGGGTCGTTTGGGTGGTTCGGGGGATGCTTCTTTCTCAGGTTGTTTGAGCCTTTCCTCACAGATATCCTGGTGCCTTACGATGCGCCCTTCCACCAGGTAAATGACTTCTTCCGCGATGTTGGTGGCCAGGTCCGCCACTCTTTCAAGGTTCTGGGCCACAATAATGTAATCTATCCCTACCCGGATGATGTGGGGATTTTTTTCCATGCACTGGATTACCTTTTCGATAACAATTTTCTTGTAATTATCTACTTTTTCGTCCCGAAGGCAGATTTCGCAGGCCTTGTCGGTGTCGTGGGTGACGAAGGCGTCAATGGCTCCGTCAAGCATTCCCAGGGCTTCACGGGCCATGTCGGTAAGGTCAACCGGGCAGGTAAAGAGCCTGGTTTGGACCAGATCCTGCACCCTTTCGGCGATATTTACCGCCTGGTCTCCAAGGCGCTCCAGGTCACGAATCATGCTCATAGCCGAAGTGATGAAACGAAGATCACTGGCAAGGGGATGGTGCAGGGCCAGGGTTTTGAGACAAAAGAGGAGAATATCGTTTTCGATGGCGTCAATCTTTTTGTCCTGTTTGATGACCAGTTTTGCCAGTTCTTCGTCTCTTTCTTCAAAGGCCTTTACCGCGGTGCGGACGGATTCACTCACCAGACGACACATTTCCAGGAGATAACGTTTGATTTCCTGGAGATCTTTCTGGAGCAAAACGTTCATTCTAACCTCCAAGATGTTTAACTAAATTTACCAGTAAGATATTCTTCTGTCCGCGGGTCTTTGGGATTGGTGAAGACTTCGGCCGTAGGGCCAAATTCAATGAGCTCTCCCAGGTAAAAGAAAGCCGTGTAGTCAGAGATCCTTCCGGCCTGAGGCATGTTGTGCGTAACGATAACAATCGTAACCGTGCTTTTGAGCTCCACGATGAGATTTTCTATTTGCAAGGTGGCTTTGGGGTCAAGTGCCGAAGTGGGTTCATCCATGAGGAGGACTTCCGGTTTTACCGCCAGGGCCCTGGCAATACAGAGCCTTTGTTGTTGCCCTCCGGAAAGAAAAGTACCCCGCCTGTGGAGGACGTCTTTGACTTCATCCCAGAGGGCGGCCTTTTTGAGGGCCTCTTCTACAATGCGGTCTGCCTCCTCTCTCGGGAGTCTGATCCCTAAGAGTTTGTATCCGGCAAGGACGTTTTCGTAAATGGTCATGGTTGGAAAGGGATTGGGGCGCTGAAAGACCATTCCCACTTTTCGCCTCACCACGATGGGATCCATCTTGAGAATGTCCTGGTCGCGAAGATAGATTTTCCCGGCAATCCTGGCCCCGGGGGTAAGTTCGTGGAGTCGATTAAGGCAGCGGATAAAGGTGGTTTTTCCACACCCAGAAGGGCCCATAACCGCGGTTACTTTTTTTTCCGGGATATCAACCGTTACGTGTTTGATGGCCATAAATTCTCCGTAGTAGGCACAGAGATCTACGGTGCGGAAAATGGGATTTTTGATATTTGCCATTTTATTTCTCCCCGGCGATTCTTCTGGCGAGCACTCTGGAAATGACATTCAGGGCGAGAACCATAAAGACCAGCACGATGGAAGCCCCCCAGGCCTGTTGCCACCAGTCTTCGTAAGGGCTGGTGGCATAATTGAAAATGACAAGCGGCAGGGCATTCATCGGTTCTGCGGGATTCAACGTCATGAATTGATTGCCAAAGGCGGTAAAGAGGAGCGGTGCCGTCTCGCCTGCGATACGGGCCACCGCGATAAGGATTCCGGTGGTAACTCCCACCATACCGGTGGGAAGAACGACCTTTAATACCGTCCGCCAGTAAGGGATGCCTAGAGCCAGAGAAGCCTCTCTCAAGATATCCGGCACCAGGCGTAAGACCTCCTCCGTGGTGCGGACTACAACCGGGATCATCATGAGGGCCAGGGCCACCGAGCCCGAAAGGGCAGAAAAATGCCCCATTGGTCTTACTACCCAGGCGTAGGCTACGATGCCGATAACAATCGAAGGCACCCCCTGTAAAACATCGGCACAGATACGAACCGCCTGAGCTAGCTTGGATTCCTTGCCATATTCCGAAAGATAAATGCCGGCCAGGATGGAGATGGGGACCCCGATAACGGTGGCCAGCCCCACGATGATAATCGTGCCCACAATGGCGTTTGCTATCCCTCCTCCTGGCTCCCCCGGAGGAGCAGGAAGATGGATAAAAAAATCAAGGCTCAGACTTGAAAGGCCTTTATGTAGCAGCTGAAAGAGAATAAGGAAAAGAGGAAGGGTAGGTATGAGGGCCAGGATGGTGATTATGCCCAGAATAAGCCTGTTCTTGAAACGGCGCCAGTTTTCCCGAGCCGGATAGGTATTCATCTTACCTTGGTCTTTACGATAAATATTCGGGCCACGAGATTTACAATAACGGTAATTATAAAGAGCAGCAGCCCTATTTCGACCAGGGCGGCCAGATGAAGATCTTCCGTGGCCTCGGTAAACTCGTTGGCAATAACGCTTGCCATGGTATTGGCAAGGTCCCAGATGCTTTCAGGCATGTGAGAACGGTTGCCTATTACCATGGTGACCGCCATGGTTTCTCCCAGTGCCCTTCCC
>JALSPN010000132.1 GCA_026985945.1 Thermodesulfobacteriales bacterium | reverse complement strand
ATGGGGACCTTTTTTACCGCCTCGGCAACGGCTTTATAGTGCTGGTAGAGGCCCTCCTGAGTAGGTTTATTGTAATAAGGAGTAACCATCAGGACGGCATCCACCCCGATCTCCGCCGCAAGTTTGGTAAGCTCAATAGACTGGGCGGTGTTGTTTGTGCCCGTTCCGGCGATTACGGGCACCCGGCCGTTGGCAATCTCAACGGTTAGCTCATAAAGACGCTTCTTTTCTTCCAGACTGAGAGTGGCGGACTCCCCGGTCGTTCCCACGGTAAGGAGCCCGTGGGTGCCACTTTTGATCTGCCATTCTACCAGCTCCCGGTAAGATTCTTCGTCGAGCTTTCCATCTTTAAAAGGGGTAATCAAAGCGACGACAGCTCCCTCAAGGGGCTTATTCTTGGCCTTTTTGGTGCCACACGTCTTTTTGCTGCCACATTTTTTAGCTGGCATACTTCCCTCCTCGTCGTTTTATTCTAAGGCCTCAGCGGCCAGTCTGGCCCGATAGACAAAACGCGCTTCTCCCTCAAGGAAAACGACCTCCGGCTCCTGAAGATCAAAGTAAATTTTGAGGATCTCGCCTCCCCGGGTTACGACTTCTACCGGTGGTGTAACAAGGCCTTTTAAGGCGGAAATAAGGGCGGCGGCCGTAGCACCCGTGCCGCAGGCGAGAGTTTCTCCTTCCACCCCCCTTTCGTAGGTCCGCACCGCGATTTTTTGTGGGCCAAGTGAGGCCACGAAGTTTACATTTGCCCCTGCGGGCTTAAAGGCTTCGTGATGGCGAATCTCTTGCCCTAAAGCCTTTACCGCAAGGTTCTCAAGCTCTTCTGGAGAAAGAAGAACTACCACGTGCGGAACACCCGTGTTTACAAAAGAAATCTTCAAAGGCCCTTTTGATAAGTGAATCTCTTCTTCAAGGCAGAGATCTTTTGGAGGTGTGAGCTGTATCTTTACCAATCTATCCTTTACTTCGGCCTTAATTACGCCGGCCAGGGTTTCAAAGGCCAGCTTTTCGGCACAAATGCCCTCTGCCACGGCAAAACGAGCGGCACAACGCCCCCCGTTGCCACACATTTCCGCCTCACTTCCATCGGCATTGAAAAAACGCCAGGCAAAGCAGGCCTCCGACAGCCGGGGCCTTTCAAGCAGGATAAGCCCATCAGCCCCCACCGAGAGGGCCCGCCGACACAATTTCTGCGCCAGAGAAGAGGCAATATCAGGCCTGATCCGGCCTTCAAAATTGTTGATCAGGATAAAGTCGTTGCCGGAGGCCGTCATTTTGGTAAAAGGAAGGCCTTCAAAATCTGCCAGGCTTTGATCCACCATAGGTTTTTACATACCAATCTCTAAAAGGCTATTCAAGCGCAAAAGGCTAGCGCAAAAAGTCCGGAATCTTCTCCCCGGCGATTAAACGGGCGTAATTTTCCCTTTTGCGAACCACGAAGTATTGATCGCGGGAGACCAGCACTTCCGGCGGGCGAGGGCGAGAATTATAGTTAGAGGACATGACAAAGCCATAGGCCCCGGCGCTCATCACTGCCAGAAGCTCTCCGGGTTTTACCTGCGGGATTTCCCGATCGCGGGCCAGGAAGTCTCCCGTCTCACAAATGGGGCCCACAACATCAGCTTTGATAAGGGGCCTTTTTCGGGAAACCACCGGGATGATCTCATGATAGGCGTTGTAAAAAGCCGGGCGCAGGAGGTCATTCATCCCGGCATCTACGATGATAAATTTCTTCTGCGGTGTTTCTTTGTAGTAAAGCACCCTGGTTACCAGGATCCCGGCGTTACCCACCAGGACCCGGCCGGGTTCAAGGACCAGAGTAACATCAAGGTCCTTTAGCTCTTCAATAAGAGCGCGGGCATATTCTTCAGGTGGCGGAGGAGCTTCATTTCCGTAAACAATTCCAAGCCCTCCCCCCAGATCCAGATACCGAACCGATATCCCGAAAGATTTAAGTTTTTGAAGAAAGGCCTTCACCCTCCTCAGGGCCTCTACAAAAGGGGAAACCTCTGTAAGTTGCGAACCTATATGGCAATCAATCCCCACGATCTCAAGGTGAGGATCTTTTTGGGCCAGAAGATAGGCTTCCAGAGCGGTCTCAAGATCCAGACCAAATTTGTTTTTCTGAAGCCCGGTAGAGATATAAGGGTGGGTTTTGGGATCCACATCCGGGTTGATGCGGATGGCCACCGGGGCCTTTTTTCTCATGGAGCGGGCCACACGCGAAAGGACTTTGAGCTCTCCCAGGCTCTCCACGTTAAACATCAGGATGCCTGCTTCTAGTGCCTGACGCATTTCTCTGGCAGTCTTCCCGACACCGGAAAAAACGACTTTTTCTGCCGGAATCCCTGCCTTTAAGGCCCGATAAAGCTCCCCTCCCGAGACAATATCGGCCCCCGAACCCTCTCTGGCCAGAAGCCTTAAGACTGCCAGGTTGGAATTGGCCTTTACAGAATAACAGACCAGGTGGGGCAGGGAGGAGAAGGCCTGGTCAAAGACCTGAAAATGGCGTTTCAAGGTGGCGGCCGAATAGAGATAAAATGGAGTTCCTACTTTTCTCGCAATCTCCTTTACCGGCACTTCTTCCGCATATAATTGGCCGTTTTGGAAGTGGAAGTGGTGCATCTACTCTTCCTCCTTCTGTGGGGGAATTTCTACACTGCTCATTTCAGAGGGGGAACTTTCATTATGGCGGGGGGAGGAATCCACCGCAGTTACAAAATAATAGTAAAAACCTGGTTTTTCCGGACGATCAAAGAATTTGGGCTCTTTAATGGGTTCGGGAGTGAGAAGAACCGGTGGCCGACCGGGTTCTTTACGATAAACCCGATAGCCCCAGAGGTCAGGCTCTGCGTTCCTGCGCCATCTCAGCAGGACACCCCCCCGAAAGGGAATTGCCACCAGACCTTCCGGGGGTTGGGGAGGCGTAAGATCTTCAGGGCGGCCACAGGCCTTGTTGCTTAGAGGGCCCTCAATGAGGCTTCCGTAATAGTTAAAGGCCGCCGCT
>JALSPN010000131.1 GCA_026985945.1 Thermodesulfobacteriales bacterium | reverse complement strand
CGCGGAGGCGTTTAAAAGGACGGCTCCTTCTCTCAAAGCCACAACTATCTGTTTGGTAGCCTGGACTCTGGTCTCCCGTATCAGGCGTTTGTAGGCAGGTGTCCAACGAGAAAAGATATTGGCCCCCACGAGATTGATTACCACCTGAGAAGAAGAGCAAACTTCCTGCCAGGGGCCAGGTCTTAGGGGATCTCCCAGGAGAGGACGGGCTCCAGAAGGAAGGCGATCTTTCCTGGAAGGATGCCGCACGAGGACGTTTACTTCAAAACCACGGGTCAAAAATTCCTCTATAATATAGGGGCCTATAAAACCGGTTCCACCTGCCACGAAGACCTTTTTCAAAGGCACCTCCTTTCTAAAACTTTAACGAAAAATTGGCTTCCGATCCATCAAAAGAAAAGAAATAAAATTTTGCCCCAAATTCCAAAGGGGAGCATTCGATTCAATCTTGAACCGCCACGGGTTTGTCGGAAAGATAAATTTATGGGAAGATAGCGTCATATTACCTCCAAAAAAACCTGAGGAGGCTCTGGCAAATCCAGGAAATGTTCTGGCAAATTATGATTTCTTTCATCCGAAATTTCATTTTTTTATTATCTGATATCGCCCCTTATTTCCTTCTGGGGCTATTGATAGCCGGGCTTCTCAAGGTCTTTCTCCCTCAGGAAAGGCTTGCCCTCCATCTCGGAGAAAAGAGATTTTTTTCTATTTTAAAAGCCGCTCTCATCGGTATTCCCCTGCCGCTGTGCTCTTGTGGGGTCCTGCCGGTAGCGGTTTCTTTGAGAAGACATGGGGCCGGGATTCCGGCGGTTTTGTCTTTTCTAGTAGCTACTCCTCAAACAAGCATTGACGCCCTTTTCATTACTTATGGTCTTTTTGGTGGGGCCTTTGCCCTGGCTTACGCCTTGGCGGCTTTGATGGCCGGGGTCCTGGCGGGAGTTCTGGGGTACTTTTTTCCTTCTGTTCCCCCCGAAAGCTCCGAAAAGGGCCTAACATGCTGTAAAACCACCGAAACCCAAAAATCACCCTGGGGAGAGGCCCTAAAATACGCTTTTTTAGATCTTTCGCGTGAACTCGCCAAGCCTTTTTCTCTGGGGCTTTTTCTGGCTGCCCTTCTGGTCACTATTTTTCCTCCCGGATTTTTGGGGACCAGAGTGCCACAGGGATTTGCTCAGTATTTGATCATGCTCCTTGCAGGCATCCCCGTTTATATGTGTTCTACGGGGTCCCTCCCTCTGGCTTATTCTTTTTATCTTCAGGGTTTTAGCCCTGGGAGCCTCCTGGTCTTCCTGATGAGCGGGCCGGCCACCAATGTTACCTCTCTTGTGGTGATCAAAAAGATCTTTGGCCCGCGGGCGTTTTTCCTTTACGCGGGAAGCCTCATTCTCGGAGCCCTTTCGGCAGGAATTTTGCTCGATTACCTCATCCAAAATCTTAATCTGGCCCTGGTGGCCCCGGAAATCAAAGAAGAAAGTCTTGCTCCTTTTCAGATTGGGGCCGCGATTTTTCTGGGAGGATTACTCCTTTATCACCTTTTCTGGCCGTTTTTAAAGAAAGAAAAAGGCTGAGAATGCGGCCCTTCCTGCCCGGCGGGCTAGTCAACCTGGGCCAGGCCTTCCAATTTAGTCGCCCAGAAAGAAGTGGCGCGGGGATAAATTTTGGCAAATTCCACTCTGAGATACCCTCCCTGCCACTCCTTGCGCCGGATCTCTATCCGGACCTGGGCGGCACGGAAATGAGAAAGGAGGGCCTCTAAGGAGGCTTCACGCCGCAAACGAATGCGGAAAACCTCTTCCACCGGCTGCCCTTGGGCAATCTTTTCTAAAAGGGTCGGCATGTCTGAAAAAAGCGCTTCCCCCACCTTGCGATAAAATTCGGGATCAAAATCTTCGGCCAGCTCCCAGCGGGTAATAACCATACGAACCAGACGGTGAACGATATAATTCGGTTCGAGCTCTCCGATATAAGGAAAGGCCACCCGCAAATCTGAAATATTTGAATTTGCTGTTACGTATTTAATCACCCGCCCGGAAGAAGGATCAGCCGGCTTCAAAACCACTCCCTCCCGGCCCTCCTCCTCGTAACTCTTAAGGACCTCTTTTATGGTATCGATTTTCTCAGGGGAAAAGGGGCCATTTATCTCCGGGGTGGGAAAACCGAATTCCCGCAAAAGGGCATATTTCTCAGCAGGTGGAAGAAATTTTCTTTGGGAAAGATCCAGAATGTCAAAGCAGAAAAAGCCTACATCTTCTTTTACGTGAGGTGGCCATTCGGAAACGAAAGGATTTTCAGGCCCTGCTACCTCGCAGCATATTACCCTGTGAGGGTGGCGTTCGAAAAATTCCGGAAGGCGAGGGAGAAAATCCGGCCAGCGATCCGTGGCAAAGGGGCAAACATACCCTCTTCTCGTAAAGGCCTTGATTTCACCGGCAAGATTTGCCAGCCGCACGTTATAACCCTCGATCTTTTCTTCCGCGTAAAAGGGGCCGTGCAAATAACGGGGAATCCCGGTGCGCAGGACAAAAATTCGCGGAATGTGTGGGAAACCCGGCATGAAAAAACCCGGGGCTATTACCGTCCCGGCGGGGAAACCCCGCCAGTCCCTCTTGAAACGAAAGGCCGGTAACGAAAGCCCCTCAAGGTAAAGGATCTTCCCCTGCTCAAAAGCGGCTATCAAATCTTTAAGGGCTACCCTTTTTAAGGGTGGACAACCCTTATAAATTTCTTTCAAGATCTTTTTCTGGTATTGAAGTTCAGTTTCTATTACCGGGAGCATTTTTTAGGCAACATTTCTCTTCGGGATCCGTTTCCATTTTTCGTTTCGAAAAAATGGGAACGGATCCTATGATTGTCGGACTTTTAATGCTCATTAATAACATACTTATACCCTAATTCCCGGTTAATCCTCCCCTCCCTGTCAGGGAGGGGCTGGGAGAGGGTGGAGGCTGGCACAGATTGCTGAGCTTTCACCCCCACCCTGACCCTCCCCCTACAAGGGCTGATTTTCC
>JALSPN010000130.1 GCA_026985945.1 Thermodesulfobacteriales bacterium | reverse complement strand
GAAATTCCCGTCACCCAGGCGGTGGTTTACGGCTGGTATGATAATGAATTCGGTTCCTATACCAATATGTTAGGAGAATTAACCCTCCATATCGCCAAAAAAATGCTTTAGAAAGCAGGGGCCACCCCGGGCCCCTCTTCAAGGAGGTGAGATCAGATGAAGATCATTGATCAGTTAGATATTTCCGGGAAAAAGGTCCTGGTGAGGGTGGATTACAATGTGCCCCTCAAAGACGGAGAGGTAGCAGATGACACCCGTTTGCGAGCCACCCTGCCCACCCTGCGTTACGCCCTTGAGAAAGGGGCACGATTGATCTTGGCTTCTCATCTGGGGCGCCCCAAAGGACAGAAGGTGCCAGAGCTTTCTCTAGCCCCGGTAGCCAAGAGGCTGTCTTCCCTCCTGGGGAGGGAGGTCAAATTTGCTCCTGATTGTGTGGGAGAGGAAGTCGAGGCCCTGGCAAAAGGGCTTCAAGAAGGGGAAGTGTTGCTTCTTGAAAATTTGCGCTTTCACCCCGGAGAGACGAAAAATGATCCGGAATTTGCCAGGGCTCTGGCCCGTTTGGCTGAAGTTTATGTAAACGACGCCTTTGCGGTCTGCCACCGGGCACACGCCTCCGTGGTAGGTGTGGTAGAACATGTGCCGGTTTGTGGAGCAGGCTTTTTGCTGGCCCGGGAGGTGAAATATCTTTCAAATCTCCTTGAGTCTCCCCAAAGGCCGGTGGCCCTTGTTATCGGTGGGGCCAAGGTTTCTACCAAAATTGGTGTTCTGAAGAACCTGCTTTCCCGGATAGATAAACTTCTTATTGGAGGGGCGATGGCCAATACCTTCCTGGTGGCGGAAGGATTTGGGGTAGGAGCCTCTTTTTACGAGGAGGAGTTTGTTGAAGAGGCCAAGGTTATTTTAGACGCCGCCGCAGAAAAAGTGGTAAAAGTCTATCTTCCGGTGGATGTCCTAGTGGCCCGGGATAAAGAGGCTGAGGAAGGGAAGAATACCTGTATCTTTGAGGTGCCAGAAGGAAAGGCCATCTTTGACATCGGCAAAGAGACTCGCAAGCTTTTTGCCGCCGCCCTTCAAAATATGGGAACCATCGTCTGGAATGGCCCTTTAGGCCTTTTTGAAAACCCGGCCTTTGCCAAGGGCACCACCAGGGTAGCCCGGGCTGCCGCAGCAACCAATGCCGTCACCATCGGCGGGGGAGGAGATACCTTGAGGGCCCTTAAAAATGCGGGGGTGAAAAGGGCTTTTTCCTATCTTTCAACCGGTGGAGGGGCATTCTTAGAATTCCTGGAAGGGAAAGAACTTCCTGGTATTGCGGCTCTGCGCCAGAAAGCTTAAGGAGGTGATTAAATGAAGCGCCGTCCACTCATCGCCGGAAACTGGAAGATGCACAAGACCATTTCTGAAACCCTGGCTTACATAGAGGCCTTTAAACCCCTGGTAGCAGGCGTTACCGACCGGGACATTATGCTGGCTCCTCCTTTTACCGCTTTAGACGCTGCCCAGCGGGCCCTGGAAGGGAGCTCTATTTTGCTCGGAGCGCAGAATTGTCACTGGGAGGATCAGGGGGCTTTTACCGGTGAGATCTCACCCCGTATGCTTGCTGACATCGGAGTTACTCATGTCATTATTGGTCATTCCGAGAGAAGACATATCTTCCGGGAAACCGATGAAATGATCCGCCAAAAGATAGAAGCGGCCTTAAAACACGAGCTCAAACCTATCCTTTGTATCGGTGAGACCCTTGAGGAACGGGAGGCCGGAAAGACCTTTGCTGTCCTAGAAAGACAGCTCAAGGAAGGGTTAAAGGGCCTTTCTGCCGGAGACCTGAAAGACCTGGTGGTAGCCTATGAACCCGTCTGGGCCATCGGCACAGGCAAGACCGCCACTCCGGAGCAGGCCCAGGAAGCCCACGCCTTTTGTCGGCGTCTCCTAGCAGAGATGTTCGGAAAGGAATTTGCCGAAAATATAAGAATCCTTTACGGGGGTAGCGTAAAACCGGAAAATGTTGTAGGTCTAATGGCGCGTCCGGACATAGATGGGGCCCTGGTGGGTGGGGCTTCTTTGAAGCCGGATGTTTTTGCAAGAATCGTTTGTTTTGGGAGGTTGGAGTAGTGTTTACGGTTCTGGTAATTGTCCATGTCATTGTCTCTATCTTTTTGATCGCCATTGTGCTGGTAAACGTGGGCAAAGGCTCAGAGGTGGGCGCGGTTTTTACCGGAAGCCAGGCCATTTTTGGAGGAGCAGGCCCGGGGACCTTTCTAAATAAAGTAACCACGGCGCTGGCAGTCCTTTTCTTTGCTACGTCTCTGGCCCTTACCTATTTTTCTGCCAAACGCTCCGGGGCTTCACTCATGGAAAAGGCCCCCAAAATTGAAATCCCTGCTCCAGAAACAGCTCCTCAACCCGAAAAAAAGACGGATATCCCAACTCCTCCTCAAAAATAGGCTAAGAAAGGGGGGCCAAATTGATCTTCTTAGGGGGCCCCCAAGTTCCTTCCCTGTTAGATATTGTGGCCTGTAAAAGTCATATTCATGCCATCTTGTAGTAGCCCAACTCTGAGCCCCCACATACGCGTATCTTTTCGACAAACCAGGCGTTTTACTCAAACTCTTTATCTTCAGTTCTCAAACTTTTCAGAAAAGAAGGTTTTGAACTTCTTAAAAGAGAAAAATCGGGCTAAAACAGGTTCATAAAAAGAACTTTCCTTTGCAAGGAGGGCGCCTTTCGGCTTTAATACGAGAACCAATTTTAGAGGAGGAAGAGATGAAATCCACTGATGCCAGGCCCAAAAAGCTTTTGCGTCCCAGCAAATTGAACGAAGACCAGAAAAAGGATCTCCTGACCAGGATCTTTCAAAAAGACCCTTCCGCTTATACTCAGGACCCGGAACTCCAGGTCAGGATCAAAGACCGTCTCGGATGGGTAGATGCCCCCCAGCGGATGCGTCCTCACCTGGAAAACCTCAAAAAATTCGCCTCTCAGGTGAAAGAGCGTTTTGCCCACGTGGTTC
>JALSPN010000129.1 GCA_026985945.1 Thermodesulfobacteriales bacterium | reverse complement strand
TTGGCTGTCTCCTCTACTAGTTAAAATCGATAAATCTCGTTGCGGTGCAGGGGCTGGTGATTAAAGTGGAAGCATGGCAAGTGTCTTTGAAATTTTTACCGTTTGCCCTCCAGGCCTTGAGGACCTCTTAGCCCGAGAGATTACAGAACTTGGCCTTTCAGGTAAGAAAGAAAAAGGGGGGTTTGCCCTTCAGGGCGGGCTTAAAGAGCTTTATCTACTCAATCTCTGGTCGCGCCTGGCAAACAGAGTCCTTCTAAAGGTTGGGCGCTTTCGCGCCACAAGTTTCCAGGAACTGGTAGAAAAAGCCTCCCGTTATCCCTGGGAGATTTATTTTTCTCAGGCCTCTGGCATCCGGATTCGGGTCACCTGTCGTAAATCAAAGCTTTATCATTCGGAGGCCGTAGCGGAAAGGATTGCCCGGGCTATTTCGAGAAGGCTTGGGCGGGAAATTCCCCTTACCAAAGACGAAGAGGCCCCACTTCTGGTGGTGAGGCTTTTTAGGGATGAAATCTTCCTTAAGGTTGATTCTTCCGGCGGGGATCTTTTTCGACGGGGTTACAAGGTGGCCAAAGGGCCTGCCCCTCTGCGGGAGAATCTTGCTGCCGCTCTGGTCATGTTTTCGGGGTGGGACGAGAAGGCCCCCTTTTTCGATCCTTTCTGTGGCACAGGTACTATTCTTATTGAGGCCATCTGGATAGCGATGAATCGGGCCCCAGGGCTTAAGCGGTCTTTTGCCTTCGAAAAATGGAAAAATTTTTCACCGTCTCTCTGGGAAGAGCTCCTCAATCAGGCCCAAAAATGCCTTCGGGAACCCCGGGCTCGTTTCTATGGGAACGATAGAGACCCTAAAGCCGTGCAGGCCACCTTCCAGAACGCTCTGGCCGCTGAGGTGACCCCTTATTTGAATCTTGAGATCAAAGAGGTGGCTCATGTCCTCCCACCTGATAAGGCCCCGGGCTTTGTGGTTACCAACCCCCCTTTTGGTGGCCGCCTGGGGCTTGCCAAAAAGCCTCTTCAGGAACTGGCAGCCCGCTTTAAGGGCCCTTTGCGGGAATGGCAGCTCACTTTGATTTTCCCCAAAAAACGGCTTCCAGCCCGGTTTCCCTTCCCTCTTAACATGGTGGCGGCCTTCGAACACGGAGGAAAGAAGGTCTTCGTCTTTAAAAGAAAAGACGGCTCATAAGGGATGGGGTCTCCACCCGGGTATCAAAATGTTCTTCGATGGCCCTCCTGAGGGCCGCACGGGCCCCGGGCTCTCCGTGGGAGAGGAAGATCCTCGAAGGGATTTTCTTGAAACCTCTCAGCCAGCTCAGGAGTTCTTCCTGGTCAGCATGAGCGGAGAAGGCCTCGATGCGGAAGATACGGACCCGGTTTTCCACCCACACTTTATCAAGCTTAACTTCAGGCCTTCGCTTGAGTATTTCTCGGCCTGGTGTCCCCTGGGCCTGAAAGCCTACAAATACCACGAAGGTGTTTCTCTCTGGAAGGTGTCTCTTAAGGTGCTCGATAATCCGGCCTCCGGTTACCATCCCGGAGCCGGCAATGACCACGTAGGGAGGCTCCAGGTCTTCGATACGCCGGGAGGCCTCTACCGAAGCGGCGGAGAAGAGGAGCGGAAAGGAAAAGATCCGGTCTCCGCGGGAAAGCCTGGCCAGGGTTTCCTCATCATAAAGTTCGGTGTGTTTGGCGTAAACTCGGGTAACCTTGAGGGCCATGGGGCTATCCACCACCACGGGAAGGGGCTTAACTTCCCCGCCTTCGACCAGCTCGTTTAAAAAGTATAGCAATTCCTGAGTTCGACCGATGGCAAATGAGGGGATAAAAACGCGGGCCCTCTCTTCCTGGGCCTTTTCTATCACAAGCCTGAGCTGTCTTTTGGCAAGGTCAAAGGGAGGGTGTGTCCGACCCCCATAGGTAGATTCCATGATGAGGTAGTCAGCCTCCTCAGGGGGCGAGGGGTCCCGGATAATGGGAGTGCCCTTCCGGCCAATATCTCCTGAAAAGACAAATTTCTGCCCCTCACACCAGAGCTCCAGGTGGGCTGAACCAAGGATATGGCCGGCATCTCGCAGGCGGAAATGGATCCCTCCGGGAATGTCAAAGATCTTCTCGTATTCAAAAGGCCAGCAGAGTTCAAGGACGCTGGCAGCCAGATCTTTGGGTCCCAGGTGAGGTTCGAGGTGTAAACGATCTTCAAGCACAATCTCCAGAAGCTCGATCGTGGCCCGGGTGGTCAGGATTTCTCCCCTGAAACCATCACGAACAAGTTCCAGCAGTCTTCCGGAATGATCAAGATGGGCATGGGTTAAGAGGACATAGTCGATCTCATGCGGATCAAAGGGAAAGGAAGCGTTTGATTTTTCGGCCTCAAGGCCCTGGTAAAGGCCACAATCTATCAGGATTTTTTTACCGGCGGTTTCCAGTAAATAAAGGCTTCCGGTAACCGTGCCGCAGGCGCCTTCAAAGGTTAAAAAACCCATTTTTTTCCTTTCTTTGTTTCCAACCGATGGATACTATAAATTTAAAAAATATTTGAAGGAGGTTTGATGTTTTTTACAGATCGCCGAAAGAGCCCCCGGTATTGTTGCCGCTTGCCGGCCTTTTTGAACGATCAGGAAACGCACGTTTTCCTCTGTGACCTTTCCCTGACGGGCTGTTTTGTAGAGAGCACGAGGGAAGATCTTATCCCGGTAGGAGAAAAGGTCTCCCTCATCCTTATGCTTCCCTGTATTGGCCCCCTCCCTGTAGAAGGGATTGTCCGGCATCACGGAATTCCCGAACGACCTGGCATGGGAATTGAGTTTCTGGAGTTTCCGGATCGTCTCCACCGTGTTTACGCCAAATTCGTGAAAATTTTGCCTATCCTCGAAGAAGCTCGTGATCTTTACCGTCAACTAGTTCGGGAAGAGGAGAAATGAAAGGCCTCGAATTGGCAATCGCCTTAATCCTGGGAGCCGTGCTCGGCAGTTTTTTAAACGTCTGTATTTATCGTCTTCCGCGAGAAGAATCTATCATATGGCCTGGTTCTCACTGCCCGCACTGCCGAAAACCCCTTGCCTGGTATGATAACATCCCGCTTCTGAGCTATCTCATTCTGCGAGGGCGCTGCCGCTATTGTAAGGCCCCTATTTCCTGGCGCTACCCGGTAGTAGAGCTGGCTACGGTCTTTCTCGCCGGTGCCCTCTACATGCATTTCGGTCTTAAGCCCGTCTATTTTATCTTTCTTGCTTTTGCCTGTGCCCTTCTGGTAGCAAGCTTTATCGATCTCGAATTTCAGATCATCCCCGATGAGATAAGCCTGCCCGGAATTCTGGTAGGGCTTGCCTCATCCCCTTTTAACCCCCTCACGACCCCTCTGGAGGCCCTTCTCGGGGCGCTTTGTGGCGCCGGGGGGCTTTATCTGGTGGCAGAATTTTATTATTTCCTGACCAAAAGAGAGGGGCTTGGGGGAGGAGATCTCAAGCTGCTCGCCATGATAGGGGCTTTTCTAGGTGTAAAAAGCCTTCTTCCGGTCCTCCTTCTGGCCTCCTTCACCGGCGCTACAGCCGGAATAATTCTGACTTTCATCCGAAAAGTGAAAGAAGTCCGCACCTATGCCCTCCCCTTTGGCCCTTTTCTTGCCTTGGGGGCCCTGATATATCTTTTTTATCCACGTTTTCTGGCCTTTTGGCTACCATTTTGAAGAGTCAATCATTTTGGAAAATTTAATCCTGGAATCTCAAACTAGCCGCACTCCTGATTTGCGGTTATAAACTTTAAGATGCTTTTTTCGAGAGGAGGTTGTAATCCGTGAAGGAATTGCCAAAGGCCTACGACTTTCGCGGTGTAGAGGAAAAATGGTATCGCTTCTGGGAAGAGAAGGGCTACTTTAACGCCAGGCTGGATCCGGATCGCCCGCGCTTCTCAATGGTGATTCCGCCTCCCAATGTCACCGGTAAGCTCCATGTAGGGCACGCCCTCAATACCACCCTTCAGGATATCATGGCCCGTTACAAACGCATGGATGGCTTCGATACCCTCTGGGTCCCGGGGACAGATCACGCCGGTATCGCCACCCAGAACGTGGTGGAAAGGGCGCTTGCCAAAGAAGGCCTGAGCCGGCATGACCTGGGGCGAGAGGAATTTTTGAAACGGGTCTGGCAATGGAAAGAAGAATACGGCGGGGCCATCATCGAGCAGCTCAAACGGCTGGGTTGTTCGTGCGACTGGAGCCGCCTGCGTTTCACCATGGATGAAGGGCTTTCAAAAGCGGTAAGGGAAGTTTTCGTCCGCCTGTGGGAAGAAGGCCTCATTTACCGGGGAGACTACATCATCAACTGGTGCCCACGCTGTCACACCGCCCTGGCTGACATTGAAGTGGAACACGAGCCCACCGCAGGGCACCTCTGGTTCATTCGTTATCCACTGGTAGATGGTTCGGGAGTTATCGTGGTGGCCACCACCCGGCCGGAAACCATGCTCGGAGATACCGCGGTAGCCGTAAACCCGGAAGATGAAAGATATCGGCCCTTGATAGGAAAGAAGGTCAAACTCCCTCTTATCGGGCGAGAAATTCCTATCATTGCGGATCGAGAGGTAGATCCGGAATTTGGAACCGGAGCGGTGAAGGTAACCCCGGCACATGATTTTGCGGACTTTGAAATTGCACGCCGTCATGGGCTGCCTTTTGTGAAGGTGATGGACGAAGACGGCAAGATGACGGAAGAGGCCGGCCCTTATGCAGGGCTTGACCGCTTTGAGGCCCGCAAACGGGTAGTGGAGGACTTAAAATCCCAGGGCCTCCTTGAAAAGATTGAAGATTACGAAGTGGTCCTCGGAAAATGCTATCGCTGTGGAGACATCGTGGAACCCCTGCTTTCCAAACAGTGGTTTGTAAAAATGAAGCCCCTTGCTACCCCTGCTATCGCCGCTGTGGAAAGAGGCTTTACCCGTCTTATTCCCGAAAACTGGAAGAATCTTTACTACGACTGGATGTATAACATCAGGGACTGGTGTATTTCCCGCCAGATCTGGTGGGGGCACCGTCTTCCTGCCTGGAGCTGTAAAGACTGCGGAGAAATTACAGTCTCTCGGGAGGACCCCACTGCGTGTGCCCATTGTGGCTCTCCAAACATCGTCCAGGAAGAAGATGTCCTGGATACCTGGTTTTCCTCGGCCCTCTGGCCCTTTTCTACCCTGGGGTGGCCGGACGACACCCCGGAATTGCGGCTTTATTATCCTACCTCCCTCCTGGTCACCAGCTTTGATATCCTCTATTTCTGGGTGGCACGCATGCTCATGATGGGGCTCCATTTCATGGGAGCCATTCCCTTCCGGGATGTTTATATCCATGCCCTGGTAAGGGACGAAAAAGGGCAGAAAATGAGCAAAAGCCGGGGAAATGTCATTGACCCCCTGGTAATGATCGAAAAATACGGCACCGATGCCTTTCGTTTTACCCTGGCAGCCCTGGCGGCCCAGGGGCGAGACATCCGGCTGGCGGAATCACGGATCGAGGGATACCGCCATTTCGTAAACAAGATCTGGAACGCGGCCCGGTTTGTCCTCCTCAATCTTGAGGGATATCAAAAGCTTGATCTCCTTAAGCTGGAGTTACCTAAAGAGAGTCGCTGGATCCTTTCCCGTCTTTCCAGAACCGTAAGGAAGGTAAGAGAGGCCCTTGATACTTACGAATTTGATCAGGCTGCCCTGGCTATCTATCACTTCTTCTGGCACGAATTCTGCGACTGGTTTGTGGAGATGTCCAAAAGGTTTCTCTCCCGTGATGGCAAAGAGCGTCTTGCCGCCCAAAATGTTCTGGTGGAGGTGCTGGAAACCAGCTTAAGGCTTCTTCATCCCTTCATGCCTTTTGTGACCGAGGAGATCTGGCAGGCCATCCCTCACGAGGGGGAATCCATCATGATTGCCCCCTATCCCAGGCCTCTTGAAAGTTTCGAGGATGAGGCCTTAGAGAAAGAGATGGAAAGCCTTAAAGAGGCCATCGTGGCCATCCGGGCCATCCGGGCGGATTATCATCTCCATCCTTCCGCAGAGATCAAGGTCATCGTTTTCCCTGTAAGGGATGAGGCCTTACGGCTCTTTCAGGAATTTGAACCGGTGATAAAACTCCTTGGCCGGGTGGGAGAGATCGAAATCCGCAAGGTGGGTGAGAGGCCAAGAGGGGCAGCTTCTGCGGTTCTTTCCGGAGCCGAAATCTTCGTCCCGCTTGAAGGTCTGGTGGATGTGAAGGCGGAGCTTCAGAAGCTTGCCAAAGACGAAGCTAAGGTGCTCAAAGAGCTTGAAAGAGTGGAAAAACGGCTCCAAAACGAAAACTTCCTTAAGAAAGCCCCCCCTAAGGTGGTAGAAAAAGAAAAGGCCCGGGCTCAGGAACTTCGAGACAAACTTTCTCGGCTCCAGGAAAACATCGCCCGTCTTAAGGAGCTCAGATGATAAAGACTTTGCTCTCTCAAAGAGAAGGCCCACTTTGTGGACAAGGCTATAAAAGATAGTTAGGAGGTACGCCAGAAATACCTTAAAAAGGGCATTTTTTGTGGATTTTGTACAAGAAGCGTCAAGGTCTAAGAAACAGAAGAAGCTGAACAAGTGAACCGCCTCGAGTTTGTCGGAGAGATAAAAATGTGGAGGATAGAGTTTTCCAAAGAGGTAAAGGAACGGGCGGTGCGGCTGGTTTTAGAAAACCAGCGGCAATACCCATCCCAATGGTCTGCGATCAGCTTTGTAGCAGAAAATTGGTTGTTCTCCCGAAACCCTTTGTCGCTAGGTGGGAGCGTTTAGCGGAGGCCGGGATAGAGCCATCGGTGGGCAGCGTGGGGGACTCTTATGACAATGCGTTGGCGGAGACAGTGATAGATTATACAAGACGGAGGTAATCAGACATTTGGGGCCGTGGGAGGAGATGAGTCGAGTAGAATGGGAGACGTGATGAGGGATTTTCTAGAGTAGAGGGACTCACAAAATAGAGCCTCCAGAAAACCCGGGGCGGTTCACTTCATTGGGAAAAGAGTCTGAATTGACTTTTCAAACAGGGGAAGGAGGGCTAATCTGAAAGCCGAACAGTCTGGAATTGGGAGGCTCCAGGGAGAAGACAGCCTAACCTGAATTTAAGATCTCTTTATAGAGCTTTTTTAAAAGTTTTAAGTCTTCGACAGCCAGCGGTTTGTAAGAAGAGTATCGCAGAAGGAATGCGGGATGATAGGTTACCACGACTTTAATGCCCTCTTTTTGGTGAATTTTCCCCCGAAGACGGTTAAGGGGCTTGGTGGTAGCAAGAACAGTCTGGGCTGCTATGAGCCCCAGGGTGCAGATAATCCGGGGCCGAATTACCTTGATCTGCTTTGTCAAGTAGGGAAGGCAGGCCTCAATCTCTGCAGGCTCCGGGTTCCGATTTCCCGGGGGGCGACATTTAACCACGTTGGTGATGTAAACCTCTGCCCGCCGGATACCTATGGAGTTAAGCATCTGGTCCAGCAACTGGCCAGCCCTCCCCACAAAAGGGCGTCCTTCAAGATCTTCCTCACGCCCCGGGGCCTCGCCGATGAACATCAGACGGGCCTCTTCCGGCCCTTCTCCCAGCACGATGTGGTGGCGGGTGCGATGAAGATTACAACTGGTGCAATCTTTTATTTCGGCCGCTATCTCGGCCAGACTTTTGGGAGGAGGGCTGAGGTCAAGTTTTAGAAATCTTTCAAAGGCCTTTTTGCGGGGCACGGCTTTTACTCCGAGAGCCTGTAAATAAGAAAGATAAAGGGCCAGTTCATCCCAGAAATTCCCCATCTAAAGTACCAGGCGTCTTTCTTTTTTGATGCGGTGGTCCAGATAATAAAGAATGGGG
Organism: Thermodesulfobacteriales bacterium; assembly: GCA_026985945.1. GTDB lineage: Bacteria > Desulfobacterota > Thermodesulfobacteria > Thermodesulfobacteriales > Thermodesulfatatoraceae > Thermodesulfatator. The sequence goes on along the minus strand of JALSPN010000129.1, from coordinate 4,122 downwards.
ACCACCATCCTGGAGAAGAGCGTTGAAGCCACCTCGCCTGACATCAAAGAAAGGGCCAGGCCGTTAAAGATGGGATCGAAAAGGATAACAAAGCTTCCTACTACCACGGAAAGGGCGGTGAGAAGCATGGGGCGAAATCTGATGGCACCGGCGTCTATTACGGCCTCTTCAAGGGGCATACCTTCTTTGAGCCGAAGCTCAATGAAATCCGCCAGGATGATGGAATTTCGCACCACAATACCGGCTCCGGCGATGAAGCCTATCATGGAGGTGGCCGTAAAAAAGGCCCCTGCCAGGGCGTGGGCTGGAATAATCCCGATGAGGGAGAGAGGAATCGGGGCCAAAATGACCAGCGGGACCGAATAAGACTTGAACCAGGCCACCACCAGGATATAAATCAGGACCAGACACACGCCGAAGGCTATTCCCAGGTCCCGGAAGACTTCATAAGTGATGTGCCACTCGCCGTCCCATTTGATGGCCCATTCTTTTTCGGAAAAAGGAAGATGCGTGTAGTAAATCTTGAGTTTCTCTCCATCCGGGGTCTTGAGCTCTTTGAGGACTTTGTTGATCTTAAGAATTCCGTAAACCGGGCTTTCTTCCTTCCCGGCCATGTCTCCTACCACATAAACCACCGGATGGAGATTTTTATGATAGATGGGGTGTGGAAAGACAGCCTTTTCAAAATGGGCCACCTCTGCAACCGAAACGAGTTTGCCGGTAGAGGTCTTGATCTTGATGTTTGAAAGATCCGGAAGCGAAGAACGATCCTCTCGTGGAAAACGGATCTTAAGATATACATCTTCGCGGGCGTAAGGATCGTGAAAGAGGCCGATGACCCTCCCGGAGAGGGCGGTTTCGACCACTTCAAGCACCCGCTGCGGGGTAACTCCTGAAAGAAGGGCCTTTTCGCGATCAACCACCAGGCGCCACTCCACCTGAGGGTCACTCATATACCAGCCCACATCCACCACACCGGGGGTTTTCTTAAAGATTTCTTTAATCTTCCGGGCCAGGGAGATCTGTTCTTCGTAGCTGTCTCCGTAAACTTCAGCCACAAGCGTCTGAAGCACCGGAGGGCCGGGTGGAATCTCGGCCACCGTAAGGGTCTTTACCCCCAGCTCTTTGGCAAGCGGAGCCAGCATCTCGCGGACCCGTTTAGCTATATCATGGCTCTGGAGATCGCGTTCATGTTTGGGAACCAGATTCACCTGAATGTCACAGACGTTATCTCCCTCGCGGAGATAATAATGCCGGATGAGCCCGTTAAAGTTGAAAGGAGCCGCGGTGCCCACGTAAATTTCAAAATCCGTGACATAAGGTTCTTCAAGAAGCTTGCGCCCCAGGGCCTCAGCAACCCGACCGGTCTTCTCTAAAGGAGTGCCCTCGGGCATATCAATGATGAGCTGAAATTCACTCTTGTTGTCAAAGGGGAGCATTTTGACCCGCACAATTTTGAAATAAAAAAGGGAACAGGCAGCTAGAAAAAGAATTCCTACCAGGAAGAGAAACCCCCATCGCCAGGCAACACTCCGGATAAGATGACCCATCACCCAGCGATAATACCTGGTGATGAGCCCTTCTCTTTCCTCCTCTCCCACCTTTTTGGGAAGGAAATGATAGGCTGTCCAGGGGGTGATAATGAAGGCCACGATCATGGAAAGGAACATGGCTACCGAGGCTCCCACCGGCATGGGCCTCATGTAGGGACCCATAAGACCCCGCACAAAGGCCATGGGAGCAATGGCTGCGATCACGGTAAAAGTGGCCAGAATGAGAGGAGCCCGGACCTCGTTTACCGCGTAAACGATAATGTCCCGGAAGGGTTTGCCCCGGTTCTCTGGCAAACGCAGGTGCCGGACGATGTTTTCTACATCTACGATGGGGTCATCGACCAGGATACCGATACAGAAAATGAGGGCGAAAAGGGTGACCCGGTTAAGGGTATAGCCGTAAAGCCAGTAAACAGCCAGGGTAATGGCCAGGGTGACCGGAACCGCCACCATGACCACCAGACTGGCCCTGATCCCCAGGAAGATTCCTACCAGGGTGGCCACAGCGGCCGTGGCGATGATGAGGTGTTCCAGGAGCTCATTTGTTTTTTCGCGGGCGGTTTCTCCGTAGTTTCTGGTAACAGTTACCTGGACATCTTGCGGAATAAGATGCCCTTTTAAGATTTCGATCTTTTTAAGGATTTTTTCTGCCAGTTTGGTGGCGTTTTGCCCCTTCCTTTTGGCAATGGCCAGGGAAACCGCCGGAAAGACCTCTCCGGGCCGGGCTTTGATATCTTTTTCTTCTGCGGCAGGGCCTGGCACGAAAAGGACGTAATTTTCAGGCTCCTCCGGGCCGTCTATGATGCGGGCTACATCCCGCAAATAGACGGGTTTTCCCGCTACCACGCCTACCACGGTCAGCTCAAGGTCTCTAAGATCCCGGAAATAATTCTCGAGCCTGACCTGAAAGTGGTAATTTCCTTCCCGAAAGGAGCCCACCAGGCGTGCCTGATTCTGGCGACGGACGAGCTCGGCGATCTCAAGGGGGTCAAATCCCAAGGCGTAGATCTTCTGGGGATCAAGCTCAATCCTTACCTCTCGCCGTAGCCCTCCTTTGATGAAAGTTTCCGAAATGCCGGGAATGTTTCGTATTTCGTCGTCCACCTCGTCCACAATGCGCCGGAGGGTGAAGGAATCATAGCCTTCCCCCCAAAAGGTTAAGACCACGATGGGCACATCATCAATGGAACGGGGCTTGAGCAGAGGCATGGAGCAGCCCGGAGGGATCCAGTCCAGGTGCTGGTAGAGTTTATCATAGGTTTTGACAAGGCTCTCTTCCACATCCTCCCCTACATAAAAGCGCACCACCGTGAGGGCCTTACCATTCATCGCGGTGGAATAGACATATTCCACCCCCGGGATTTCCCACAAAAGCTTTTCCATAGGGTAAATAACCCGGGTTTCGATCTCCTTGGCCGTGGCACCAGGCATTTCCACAAAGACGTCGATCATCGGCACCACGATTTGTGGTTCTTCCTCGCTGGGGGTGTTGAGAACCGCAAAAATTCCCAGCAGGAGAGTGGCCATAATGATAATGGGGGTGAGCTTGGAATCGACAAAGTAAGAAGTTATACGGGTTAAAAAGCCCCTTCCGTGGTCCATGGCTAGATAATCTGGTCTCCGTCGCGGACTAAATTAAGAGGAGAAAAGACGATCTTTTCTCCAGCCTCAAGGCCGGCCAGGACCTCCGCCCAGAGATTCCTTTCCTGAGCTTCTTCCCTCTTGAGAGGAGTTTTGACAGGCACAAAGTAATTTCCGTTTTTTTGATAAGATCTTCCCAGGCGAACCACCCGGAACCGGGCCCGCCCGTCTTTTTCCACCACCATCACGCCGGTAAGTTCTCCCCTCAAGACCACGGCCTTCCAGGGGATAAGGAGCATTTTTTCTTCACTGACCGGTAAATAAAGGCGGCCGTAAAGGCCGGAGCGGAAATTTTCCCCCTCAAGGGCCAGTTTTATGAGAAAAGTCCGGCTTGAAGGATCTACATGAGATACTACCTCTCGCACCGGGGCCTTCTGGGTAAGCCCCAGGGCCGGAAACTCGACCTGAAAGACCTCATCCACCTTAATTTTTTTCAAAAAGGCTTCGTCGAGACGGACCCGGAATTCAAACCCGGCCTCAAGGTCATCAAGCACGATCAAAGGGGTGCCGGCATTGACAAAGGCCCCTCTGTCTGCCAGACGCCTGGCTACCAGCCCTTTTACCGGGGCCTTGATGCGTGTGTAGGGGAGAAGGCTATCTATTTCTCGGAGCCTGGCGAAAAGCTCTTTCTCCTTGGCAAGGAGGGCCTTTTCTTTGGCAAGGAGGGCTTTGTATTCGGCTTCGGTGCGGTCAAGCTCTTCTTTAGTGGCGGCCTTTTCCTTGAAAAGATTTTTGAAGCGCCGATAGTTGGCCTCGGCATAGCGGAGCTTGGCAGCCACCGCCTCTTTCTCTCTGGCCACAGCCTGGCGGGCTTCAATAATAGCCTTTCGCTGGGCTAAAATATGGGCGTCGTCAAGGCGTAGGAGGAGGTCACCTTCTTTTACGATGTTACCTTCCTCCACGAAAACTTCCTTTACATAGCCGGAAA
>JALSPN010000128.1 GCA_026985945.1 Thermodesulfobacteriales bacterium | reverse complement strand
AATTTTCCCAAAAAACCTTAAAGGTTCTTCCCGAAGCTCCCTCTTTCCTGCGCTTTGCCCACCAAAACTGGCCCACTTTTATCATCAGCACCAGTTACTGTCCGTATCTTGAGGCCCTTTGCGAAACTGCCTCTTTCCCCATGGAAAACGTCTTCTGCACCAGGGTAGAGATGGATGCCTTCTCTCTCCCTGCAGAGGAAGAAAAGCTCCTTAAAGAATTGGCCGCAGAGATAGCCTCACTTCCCATGATAGAAATTCCTCAAGAGGCCCGGGGACTTTCAGATCTCCCACCAGAAAGTCAGAAGGTGATCTTGCGCCTGGAAAAAATTTTCTGGGAGCTCCTCCTAGGAACCAAAGCTGGCCGTTTTCTTGAGGAGGTAAACCCGGTAGGGGGGCAAGAGAAGGCCCGGGCCGTAAAAGAAAGCCTTGAGGCCACCGGTCTCAGCCTCCAGGAGGTGCTTTATGTGGGCGATAGCATTACCGATGTGGAGGCCTTCTCTCTGGTGAGAGGAGCCCAGGGAGGCACCATTTCTTTCAATGGCAACCGTTACGCCTTAAGGGAAGCAGAATTTTTCGCCCTCGCCTCCCAGGCGGCCTCTCTGGCCTGTCTGGCCCTCATCTTTTCCGAAAACGGGCGCCACGCCCTCATGAAAGAGGCCCAAAAGCCCTCTTTCGGCCTCTGTCAAAAGCTTCCGGGGGAACTTTTGGATTTTTCGAAAAATTTTAGTTTCGGCCTGGTAGAAGCCGAAGACTTCGAAAGACTGGTCAGGGAAAGCGAAAGTTTTCGTAAAAAAGTCCGGGGAGAAGCCGTAGGAGCACTGGGATGATTCCCGTCCAGGACATTGTCCCCCGCCGGACCTTTCCGGTGGTCACGGTGGGGCTTATCATCATCAACACCCTCATTTTTCTCCTGGAGCTCTGGCTCCCGGAACCATTGCGAGAGGCCCTGGTTTTCCATCTGGGGGTGGTTCCGGCCCGTTATACTGATCCGGCCTTTGCAGAGCTTCACAGCTACCCCCTTCTCCCTTATGTAGCCTTCTTTACCGCCATGTTTTTGCATGGAGGATGGGTGCATCTCATCGGCAACATGTGGACTTTATGGATCTTTGGTGACAACGTGGAAGATCGCATGGGGCACAGGCGTTTCCTGGTTTTTTATCTGCTTTGCGGGCTGGCGGCAAGCGTGGCTCACATCTGGATGCATCCCGATTCCCGGCTGCCTGTGATCGGAGCCTCTGGAGCCATCTCCGGGGTCCTGGGGGCTTATTACGCCATGTTTCCTCTGGCCCGGGTAATCGTTATGGTTCCCATCTTTTTCTTCCCCTTTTTCTTTGAGGTGCCAGCCATCCTCTACATTGGCTTCTGGTATCTGATGCAACTTTTTTCAGGGGCCCTTTCTGTGGTCCACGGCCAGGTTGTAGGGGGAGTGGCCTGGTGGGCCCATGTAGGGGGCTTTGTAGCCGGTCTCCTTCTCCATCGCCTCTTCTGCCTCAAGCGAAGGGGTTGTTTCCGGGACGAAGCTCGCCCCTGGGGGGTCCAGTATAGCCTCGGAGAAAAATTTAACCGTTAAGGGGTAACTTATGGGTGGCGGAATATCGGGTTTTGATATCTTCTGGATCTTTTTTATCCTGATGACCTTACAGCCTCTTTTGCGGCAGAAATTCTTGGAAGCTGCCCGCCAGCGCATGATCCGCAAGCTCGAGCAAAAGAGAAATTCCCGTGTCATCCTTTTGGTTCACCGCCAGGAAACCATGAGTTTTTTCGGTTTTCCCATCATGCGTTTCATTGACATCAACGATTCCGAACAGGTAATCCGGGCCATCCACATGACGGATCCGGATGTCCCGATCGACATTATCCTGCACACTCCGGGGGGATTGGTGCTTGCGGCCCTCCAGATTGCGCGGGCCGTAAAACGGCACAGGGGGAAAGTTACCGCCTTCATTCCCCACTACGCCATGAGTGGAGGAACCCTGATTGCCCTGGCGGCAGATGAAATCGTGATGGATGAACACGCCGTGCTTGGGCCTGTTGATCCCCAATTGGGACAATTTCCTGCCGCCAGTGTGGCCCGTGTCCTCCGGGAAAAACCCCTTGAGCGGATTGAAGACCAAACTATCATTATGGCAGACGTGGCAGAAAAGGCCCTGCGGCAGATGAAACAAAATCTCAAGGATCTTCTTGAGGGCAAATTCGCACCGGAAAAGGTAGAAGAACTTGCAGAGCTCCTTTCTCAGGGGCGCTGGACTCACGATTATCCCATCACCTTTGATGAAGCTAAAGAATTGGGGCTTCCGGTAAATACCAACATGCCTGAGGAAATCTACGAATTAATGAGCCTTTTTCCACAACCTATAAGGCAACAGCCATCGGTGGAATTTGCCCCTATTCCGCGAAGACACCCCCGGGGAAATCACCAGGCAAATCTGTGAAATGGAGGAACAGATGGCCAAAGAAGATGTCAAAGAACTCAAAGAAAAACTCTTCTACCAATCTCCCCACGTCTGGGAGAGGCTTGAGGCGGATGAAAAAGAGGCGGTGGAAATACTTGCCAACGACTACAAAGATTTTATTTCGCGGGCCAAAACCGAAAGAGAATGTGTGGAAGAGATCTGCAAACTCCTTGAAAAAAGAGGCTTCCACCCGGAAAGCAGCACCAGATTTTACCGCGTTTTCCGAAACAAGGTAGTGGTGGCCGTGGTTGCCGGCCGCCAACCCCTCTCACAAGGGGTGCGTTTGATTGCCAGCCACATAGATAGCCCGCGGCTTGACCTCAAGCTTCACCCCCTCTTTGAAGAGTATGAAATGGCCTATCTCAAGACGCATTATTACGGGGGCATCAAAAAATATCATTGGGTGGCCATGCCTCTTGCCCTTCACGGAGTAGTGGTCAAGGCCGACGGAGAAACCGTAAAGATTTCGCTCGGGGAAGCTCCCGAAGACCCGGTATTCACTATCTGCGATCTCCTCCCCCACCTGGCCCGAAAAGTCCAGGGGGAAAAAAAGCTTCGGGAGGCCATTTCCGGAGAAAAGTTAAATGTTCTTG
>JALSPN010000127.1 GCA_026985945.1 Thermodesulfobacteriales bacterium | reverse complement strand
CACTTTATCTTCCCGCACCCTCAGGAGAATCCGCCCCTGGTGGCCGGGCCTTATCACTATTACGAACGATCCTTTCGGAGGGTAAACCTCGGGATTTATCTCTTAAAACCCGACAAAAAATTGGCCCAGAAATACTTTGAAACCGTCAGCCACCATCTTCGCCACTACGAAAAGATCTTTGGCCCTTACCCTTATGAACGCTTTGCCATCGTAGAAAATGTTAACCCTACCGGCTATGCCTACCCCACTTTCACCCTCATCGGGCACCGCCTGATCCCTCTTCCCTTCATCCGGGAAATTTCTCTTCCTCACGAACTTTTGCATAACTGGTTTGGTTGCGGGGTCTATCCTCTCCTGGAAGGAGGAAACTGGAGTGAAGGGCTGGTGACCTATCTTGCCGATCACCGCCTGGCAGAAGAGAGGGGAGAAGGAGCTGATTACCGGCATCGGCTCCTGGTCAATTACGAAAGCTATGTGACTTCCAAAAACGATTTTCCCCTGAGAGAATTTCGCTACCGTTTTGACCGGGCGGCACAGGCCATCGGATACGGCAAAGGAGCCCTGGTCTTTCACATGTTACGGCAGCGCCTTGGCGACGATCTCTTTTTTGAGGCCCTCCGCAATTTTTACGAGAAATATCTTTTTCAATACGCAAGCTGGGAAGATCTCCGCAAATGTTTTGAAAAGGTAAGCAAAAGTTCTTTAAAGAGCTTTTTCCACCAGTGGATAGAACGCACAGGACTGCCACAGATCTCATTCTCCAGAGAACGGCTCCTCAAAATAGAAGGCGAGAAATATCTGGTGGGGCTTTCGGTAACACAAACCGAGCCCTTTTACGAAATGACCCTTCCGGTCCTGGTGGTCTCGGAAAAAGAGACCAAAAAGACCCTTATTTACCTTTCTGGCCCCAGGGCCAGGATTGACGTTGAAATCAGAGGCAAACCTCTTCTCGCCATAATTGACCCGGGCTATGACCTTGCCAGGCACCTCAGTGAGCCTGAGTTTCCGCCGGTCATCTCTCGCCTTTTCGGGGCCGAAGGAGGATACCTTATCCTCTGGAGAAAGCGAGAAATAAATATTTATCGCCCTCTCATAAACCAGTTTCTCAAGCGCCACTTTCGGCTGGAAACCAACCTTTTCGGGCCTGAAGAACTGGAAAGAGACCTCCTCTATCTTGGCCAGGCACCAGAAAGGACAAAAGGCCTCTTTCCGGAACTCAAAGGCCGGTTCTGCCTGACAGTGCAGGAAAATCCGCGTTTCCCCGAGAAAATTATCGCTCTGGCAAGGGCAGCTGCCCGGGACGAGGTGGAAAAAGTCTTACCCAAACTTTCTCATCTGGGGCAATATCAGACAGTTTGTAGCGAAAACGGAAATATTATCCTCAAAAGGAAACCTTCCTTTAGCAAAGGAATAAGGATCAAACTCACCGGAGATGTGAAGGGGGTTTCTCTCAAAGATCTTTATCCTCTCGAAACCATTGCCCGCGCGGTTTCCATGCGGCGGGTGATTTTTCTGGGAGAAAGGCACGATCGTTATGAAGAACATCTGGCTCAGCTTGGCATTATAAGGTGGCTTAACGAAAACGGGCACCAGATAGCCATCGGGCTTGAAATGTTTCAGAAGCCTTTTCAGCAGGTCCTTGATGCCTACATAGCCGGCCAGATCTCTGAGGAGGAATTCTTGAAGCGCACCGAATATTTCAAGAGATGGGGTTTCAACTGGCGCCTTTACAAACCCATCATTGATTACGCCCGTCAGAAGGGGATTCCCCTGGTGGCCCTGAACATCCCGGCAGAAATTACGGACAAAGTAGCCAGAGAGGGGCTGGCCGCCCTTTCTTCAGAAGAGAGAACCAAACTTCCCGCCCTTGACCGTTCCAACCTGGCCTACCGGGAATATTTGCGTCAGGTCTATGAAAGCCACCCGGAAAACAGAAAAGAGATCAAGGATTTTGAAACTTTTTACGAAGCCCAGCTCCTCTGGGACGAGGGTATGGCCGAAAGTATCGTCCGGTATCTAAACGAGCATCCCGAAAGACAGATGGTGGTAATCGTCGGAAGGGCCCATGTGGTTTACGGCTACGGGATCCCTTCCCGTATTGCAAGACGCGGTATTGAGGATTATGCCATCGTGCTTTTGAGCCCCGGAGAAAACCTGGCTCCGGCCATGGCAGACTATGTTCTTTTCCCTACACCGGAGAAACCTCCCTTCTCTGCCAGAATGGGGGTCCTCATAGAAGAAACCAAAGAAGGTCTTGTGGTCCGTAAAGTCCTTCCAGATACCCCTGCTGCCAGAGCAGGCCTTAAAGAGGGTGATCTGATCCTTGAGGCCGACGGGGAAGAAATCCACTCCGTAACAGATCTCAAATTGGTTCTTTACCGGAAAAGACCTCAGGACAAAGTCAAACTCATAATTATGAGAAACGGGAATAAAGAGAAAATAACCGTAGGACCTTTTCAGGAAAGAAAAGAGGGGAGGCAGAATGCAAAATTTCACCGTAGATAAACTGAATCGTGAAGAAGTTTTACGGCTGGAAGAGGTATTGAGGGAAAAGGCCCGTCCTTCACCCCTTGGAGGGCTCTTCTGGATAGAAATACCTGAAGAAATACTGGCTCCGGTCCAGAAAAAACACCAAAAAAGCTGTGGGCCACACTATTTTGCCGTGGAAATAGGGGAAGATTTTATAAGCTTTGAATTCCTGGTAAGGAATCTTCAGCGGATCCGATGTGATTGCATCAGTGAAGCTACCCCGGCCCAGAAGGTCTTTCTTTTGGAGAAGGCCAAGGAAATTTTTGCCCTTGCCGGGGTAGAAATGCAGAAAAGGTAGGGGGATACCCCCCCTTCCTTTTTAACTGATGGCCTCTTCGAGTTTACTTCCGGCTTTGAATTTGACCACTTTGCGGGCGGGAATCTTTATCTGTTCACCGGTGCGGGGATTGCGCCCCATTCTTTCAGCCCGCTCCGCCACCATGAAAGTCCCAAAACCTACCAGCGTTACTTTATCGCCTTCTTTGAGGGCCTCTGTTACCGCTTCCATAAAGGCGTTGAGGGCCTTTTCG